>CADBOL010000042.1 GCA_902796295.1 Oscillospiraceae bacterium | reverse complement strand
CTTATGCGCGGCGAAGTATACCTCAGAGAAAGTGTGAAGATGCTTGAGAATAACCGCGGCGGCAAATACGGTCCGCTCCTGATTTCCCCGAATCTTTCATCAATGACCGTTCCTGCCGGATTATTTAACGATGAAGACAGAAACGATGAGTTTTTTGAATGCATAAAGGAGGATATTCTCAGCGGAGCCATTCCTCTTGATTACAGCACGGAGGATGAAATCCTCGGCTATGTTGCCTACACCTCTCAGAATCCCGTCCCGGTAACGGATGAAGAGCTGATGAACGGATATGATGAAGAGAGCGGCGCACGGCAGTATCTCACCGAAGACTGCGATTATATAAAATATTTTGAGAATAACGTATTCTTAAGTGAGATGACAGTGCTTCCCGTTACACGCCGGGCGGTGAAAACTCTCGGCTTCCTTGAAAGCGGCGGCCTGATGAAATACTTTGAAAACAGAGAGGATTTTGCCAGGATTACATACTGCAGATTCAAAGAAACCGACAGAGCCCTGCTCGATGACACCTCAACCGGTCAGCTCTCGGCAAGACTCGTTGACAAAGACTATAAATTTGAATCGTATTTTGCGGACGGTACCCCGGAAGTAATGAGCTCGGACATGCCGTCTTATGCAACCGAGATAACGGATAAGGCGGAGCTTGAGGAGACCGGCAGAAAAATCCGCGCCGTCGCCTACGGCACGGATGACGGATACTATGTAAAAGCGGAGTATGAGAGCGGAAACTATATTGTTGCTTATATTCCGGCATCAGAAATAAAATAACAGCAGTTTCCGTTTCCCCGCGGTTCATTAAGAATCGCGGGGTGCTTTTTATTCTTGAATAATTATATAAATATATTGACTGAAACAGGCGCAGGATTTATAATTGACTTAATAAAGCTTAAATCCGTTATGAAAGCGGTGAGTTTATGGAAGAAAACAGTTCCCGTATCTGTCTGACATCCGTCAAGGCGACCGTGCTTGAGCTTTTCGGGCTCGAAAAGTCGCCGGGTGACGCGCCGGCGAATCCCGAAGTAATAAGACTTAACGGCGGCGAAAAAATCGACCGCGCGGTAATATATAATCCCGATGCCGTCGCGCTCTGGCTCTATGATAAATACCGCGAAAAATTCACGCCTGCTCTTGAAAACTCCGATACGGCGGTGCCGCTTCGCAGTGTCATGCCGAGCGTTACGCCCGTGTGTTTCGCCTCTATGTATACGGGGGTGATGCCCGAAGAGCACGGAATTATAAAATATATGAAGCCCGTGCTCACCTGCGAAACGCTCTTTGACAGGATGATTGCCGCAGGAAAAAAATGCGCGATATGCTCGACAAAAGGCGACAGTATCTCAAAGATTTTCCTTGAGCGCGATATGGATTATTTCATCTATCCCACCGTGAGGCAGGTCAACAAAAAAGCTCTGCAGCTTATAAAAAAAGACAGGTATGATCTTTTGGTTATATACAACGGGAATTACGATTATACCATGCACCATAACGGACCGGAGGCAAAGAAATCCCTGAGAGTTCTCGAAAAGAACAACGCCGTTTTTTCAAAGATTGCAGGCAGTATCCGCAGGTATTACAGAAATCACCGCGTTTTCTACGGCTTCTGCCCCGACCACGGCTGTCACGAGATTGACGGCAACGCGGGCTCTCACGGTCTTGACTGCGAAGAAGATATGAATATCATTCATTTTTACGGAATAAAGGAGGCGGAGAAATAATGTCAAAGGGAAAAAAGACGGTTGACGATTATTTCAACAGGAATAAGTGGATTTACAGTATAAGCGGTATGGGCAGGGATATGTCTTACGCGCTTTTCACAAACTTCCTGCTGACCTATATTCTCTTCACGAGAAATGTCACGGATAAACAGTTTGCGGTAATCAGCACGATTCTTGTCATCTGCCGTATCTGGGACGGCCTCAATGATCCCATTATGGGCGGCGTTGTCGAGAATACAAGAACTAAGTTCGGCAAATTCAAACCCTGGATTATGATCGGCTGCATCACAAACGGCGCGGCAGTCATAGCGATGTTTTCAAACCGCGCGCAGGGCTGGAATTTCATATATCTTTTCATCGCCCTCTATCTTATCTGGGATATTACCTACACGATGAATGATATCGGCTACTGGTCGATGATGCCTTCGCTCACAAGCCGGGCGGACAGGCGCGATAAAATAGTAGCTCTCGCGAATCTTTTCAGCGGTCTCGGAAACCTTATGGCCGTCGGCCTTGTGCCCATGCTCACGGCAGGCAAAAACGCCATCGGCGGCAATTCCATAACCGCATATATGATTGTTTCAATTTTTGTTGTCGGCATGTTTATACTCTGCCAGACTTTCTGCTGTGTCGGCGTCAAAGAGGACCGCTCCGTCAAGGCGGAGAAAGAGGAAAAGCACGGCCTTAAAGAGATGTTTTCAGTTATCATCCACAATGACCAGCTCCTCTGGGCCACTCTCATAACTCTGCTTTCAAATCTGAGCGGCGCTATGCTGACCGCTTTCGCGGCATATTATATTTATCTCAAATTCGGATATAACGGCACTTATGTCACGATGTTCACGGCGTTTTACGCGGGTGCGGCGGGCATACTGCTTATGCTCTTCCCGATGCTCTGCCGTAAATTCAAAAGGAAGCAGGCGCTTGCGATTTCGCTTACCGTTGCCTGTATCGGCTATGCCGGATTCATTATCGGCGGCACCGTGATTCCCGATTCAATCCGCCTTTATTTTCTTTGCGGCGCGGCGCTTGTAACCGGCTTCGGCCAGAACTGGTTTTCGATGGTTGTCATGGTTATATTCACAAATACCATTGAGTATAACGAATACAAGACAGGAAACAGAGACGAGGCGCTTATATTCTCCCTGAGGCCTTTTATGTCAAAGATGTCGTCAGCCCTGCAGCAGCTAATTGTGACTGTGGTTTATCTCATAATCGGAATGACCGGAATCACAAATCAGATTTCCGGTTTTGAGCAGCAGGCAAATCTCAAACAGATTACCGAAGAGGCGAAGCTTGACGGTATCGAAAAGGTGCTCAATTCCGCACCTTCGGATATGTCGCTGAAACTCGCTCTGTGTATGGCGATTATCCCGATTATCCTGCTCGTGATTGCTTTCATCATTTCAAAGAAAAAGAATAAGATTGATGAAGAGGAATATGACAGAATGCTCGCCGAGATTGAGAAACGCAAAGCTGAAAAGCTTGGGAATCCGGCAGCGGAGGAGACGGCGCAATGAAAATAAAATCAATTGTCAGTCTGTTTCTTGTTTTTATCCTGCTTTTTTCGGCGGTTACTCCGGCTTGTGCGGCAGTG
>CADBOL010000041.1 GCA_902796295.1 Oscillospiraceae bacterium | reverse complement strand
TCTTTGTCTATGGCTTCGGCGGTAGCGCGAGGCATTTTGTAGTAGCCCTTCATGACGTTGAAGCCTCTTGCCACGAATTCACCGTTTTCGCCGTCGGGCAGGTCTTTGCCTGTCTCCGGGTCTATAATCTTGCACTCAACCCCGGGGAAAGCGGAGCCGACGGTTTCAACTCTGTGGTCTTCATCCTCGTTGACCTCGCCCATTGTGCTGCCGGGAGCGGACTCCGTCATACCGTAAACGGAGATTATCTCATACATATTCATCTCCCGTGCCGCTTTTCTCATAAGGTCGGGAGGGCAGTTTGAGCCGGCCATGATGCCCGTGCGCATATGGGAAAAATCGGTTCTGGCGAAATCCTCGTGGTTAAACATGGCTATAAACATGGTCGGAACACCGTTGAAGCATGTAATCTTTTCGTCATTAATGCAGGCGAGCGAGGATTTCGGTGAATAATACGGCATCGGGCAGAGAGTGCCGCCGTGTGTCATCATTGAGGTCATCGAGAGAGTCATTCCGAAGCAGTGGAACATCGGCACCTGAATCATCATACGGTCTGCCGTGGAAAGATCCATTCTGTCGCCGATGATTTTGCCGTCATTGACAACGTTCCTGTGGGTGAGCATTACTCCTTTGGGGAATCCCGTAGTTCCCGAGGTATACTGCATATTGCAGACATCATCCGGCTTTACCATTGACGCCCTGCGCAGAACCTCTTCATGGGGAACCATTGAAGCTCTCGCAAAGGTTTCCTCCCAGGTGAGGCAGCCCTTCATCCTGAAACCGACGGTGATAACATTTCTGAGGAAGGGAAGATGCTTTGAATATAAAGGCTTGCCGGGAGTGAGGTTCTCAAGCTCGGGGCAGAGCTCCTCGATTATCTCCTTATAGTTTGAATCCTTGCTGTATTCTATCATAACGAGGGTATGAGTATCCGACTGACGGAGCAGATACTCAATTTCGTTAATCTTGTAAGCGGAGTTTACGGTGACGAGCACGGCGCCGATTTTGGTCGTTGCCCAGAATGTCAGATACCAGGCGGGCACATTTGTTGCCCAGATGGCGACATGATGGCCGGGCTTTACGCCGAGAGAAATAAGAGCGGCGGCAAGGTCGTCAACATCCTTGCGGAACTGAACGTAAGTCCTTGTATAGTCAAGGGTTGTGTATTTGAACGCGAGCTGATCGGGGAAGGTTTCGCACATGGTATCAAGCACCTGTGAGAATGTCTTGTCGATCATATCGTATTTTTTCCAGGGGAAAGCTCCCGTATGAGCTCTGTTATAGTAGAGTCCCGTGTTTTCTTTTGCGGGGCCGCTGATTTCGGCCATATAGCTCGCGAAGTGTGTAAGCACTATATCGGGGTCCGTAATTTCATCGTTCCAGTCGACGCAGACAAATCCATCATAATTGAGTGAACGGATTGCGTTTACGAACTCAGTAACGGGAAGAGTGCCCTCGCCTATGAGACAGTTGACATCGCCGTTTTTATCGCCTATACGCACATAGCAGATATGAGCGCCGAGAGTTTCTATGGTCTTTTCCGCGCTCTCACCGGCCTTGAAATATGTTTCCCTGATATTCCAGGCGGCTCCGAGAGGAACGGCGGCAAATTCATTGATTATTTCCAGCACCTTTGCGGAGTCTGCGAGAGGCCCGGAAGTTTCAAAGAGGATTTTTACATCCGTCTTTTCCGCTCTCTCTATGGCGGGAGTCAGTTTCTTTTTCAGCAGCTCGTAATCGGGCTCAGCCTCGAGCGAAACAATGACAATTTCAATCCCGGCATCAAATGCCCAGTCAACATACTGCTTGATGATTGCGGGGTCCGCTTCTTCGCTCTCAACGGGGAACGGATATACAATCGCCGAAACAGCGAGGCCTCTGTTTCTCAGCTTGCGTTTTGCGTCGGCTGAGCCGTCTCTGAGAACACTGTCGTAATGGTGTTTCTTTTCCGCTTTGGCGTCGAATATTTCAAAGCCCGAATAGCCGTAGTCGTGGGCGGTATTGCAGGTTTCCGTGAAGGAACTGAACTCTGCATTTTTAGTTGAAAATCCGATTTTCATTTATATTTCCTCTCAGTCTTCATCGTAAACAATCTTGTTGAGAGCATTGATATACGCTCTGATACAAGAGCCGACAATGTCGGTTGATATTCCGTTTCCGGAGTAGATTTTTCCGTTGTGGCGCAGTTTGATCAGAGCCGAGCCGAGGGATTCCTTGCCCTGTGTAACGGTCTGTATTTTGAAATCCTCGAGCTCATAGTGATAGCCGATTCCCTGCTCTATGGCTCCGAATGCCGCGTCAATGGGGCCGTCGCCGATTCCTGTGCCGGAAATCTCAACATCGGTATCTTTTGTGATGACAACATTTGCCATCGCAGGTGTAAGATTGCTGCTTGTCGCGGTGTAATATTTGAGATGATATGTGGAGGGCGCCTGCATTGCGTATGAGGCGATTAGAGCTTCAAATTCAATTGAGCCGATTCCGCTCTTCTTTTCACATACTCTTCTGAGGCCTCTGAGCACATTCCCGGCGTCTTCTTCGGTCAGAGTGTATCCGAGCTTTTCGGCGTTAGCGGTAATCATCTCAATTGTGGCATCGCCGTTAAGATATATATCTACATTATTCTCCGACGGTTCATTATCTTCACGCTCGGTGCTGTTGACCTTTTCAACAAGAGATCTGACATCGGAGTGAATCCTCGTTTCGTCAAGCCCGGTGCATATTCCGTATCCCTCGCCCTTGGCGGCAAGCACCGCCGCTATCTTGTTGATTTTAAGCTGTGTGTGGCCCTCAACAACTGCCTTGACACCGTCAGCGCCTGCTATCAGGCACTCAAACGCAGTTGCGGTTTCCATAAACAGGGCGCCCGAAACTTTGGCATATACCGGAATGCTCACATAACCTTTGACCTTGCGTATAAAGTCGGCAAAGTCGGCGGGGAAGAGATTTCCCGCGTCATCGCAGAGCGTTACGGCGCAGACACCGAGAGATTCGGCGAGCTTCAGCGCTTCTTCAAGCACCTTTTCTTCAGCTCTGGTGGCGTCGAGCACAACGAATTCAACATTTTCGCATTTTTCCTTTGCATGTTTTATGAGCTCCTCAATGAGAAGAATCATCTTGGGTGCCTTCAGATGATAAGTGTATTCCATTGTTACGGTGCTCAGGGGGAGCACAATCTGAAGTATCGGCTTCTGAGCGAAGCAGATGCACTCCCAGGCCTTATCTATATCCCCGGCAGTTGAGCCGGCGGGGATGGCGAGAGCGGCGTTTTTGACTGCCGCGGAAATTGTCTTGCAGATAATCTTATCCTCTTTGAAATTTGAGACGGGAGCAAGTTCTATTGTATCCGCGCCCATTCCGTCAATGGCAGAAGCGATAGCGATTTTTTCTCTGAAAAGAAGAGGATTCTTCCTGTCCTTTGCAAGCTGAGCGAGAGTGTAATCCGCCACATAGATTTTTCTCATTTTCTGTTCCTCCGTTTAAAAAAACTGAATCCCGCAGAGCATAATGCCCTGCGGGATGATTATATACATAACCACGGTACCACCCGTATTGCCGTAAACCGGCCTCTCTGTGAAGCTCTGTCAAGCCCCTGACCTGTAACGGGATCTCCCGTGGCTTCCTATGGATTCAGAAACCCTGCTCCGATACGAGACAGCTCATTGAGATTCTCATTGCCTCGCACCGCCCGGCAACTCTCTGAGAGTTTGCTCAACTCACTTAATATCATCACTGCATTTAAAACTATTGCGTGAATTATACCCCAAACCACAGGGTTTGTCAAGATTAATTTATTTGGGCGGGACAGACCGATATTCCGGATATTGCGGGAGAAGACGAAACCCTGCCGTTGAAGCTGTTGTGGCCGTCATTATATAGAGTAATAATGTTTTCTCCCTCTTTGAGGGTAATATATGCAACAGCTTGAGCAAAAGTGCTTTCACTCATTGTGTTGACACACCAGAGCTCATAATTCTTCCCGTTCGCTCCGATTGTGATGTATTCCTCTATCAGATCCACATTATAGGCGTGAACGCCGTGTTCCTCATTATTTGAGTATGTTACGGTCAGGGCATACATGCCGGCTTTATCAGCGATGTATTTAAACTCCGCTTTTCCGGATTCGCTGTCAATACCGGTTATACAGTCACGGGAGCCCGATGAGCTTATCTCTGCCGTGCCGGACAAAGCAATATTGCCGAAATCAATTGTTTCAGCCCGCCTGCCGCTGTCGTACTCAGCTGTGAGAGGTCCGCTGTCTTTGCTTTCAATGTAATTGAGCCCTGTCTTCAGATACAGGGATTTTTCTCCGTTTATCCGGTAATATCCGGTTCCGGGAGCGATCATGAGATAAGCTGAGTTTTCCTTCTCGTAATTCGAGTAAATATCGGGCTTGCTCTCCGTCTTTCTGACAAGCAGGCTGTCAACTACAAATGTGCCGTCGCCGTGCATGAGTTTTATATTGTGAGTTCCGGCTTTCAGATTTTTAAGGAATGTGTATTTATCGGTGTATTCGCTTTTTACGGTGTTGGGCAGAGATATCGTTTCCTCTTTGCCGTCAAGAGTCATTATTACCTTCGCATCGCGTCTGTCGGCGGGGGAGGGACCGTCATTGCACTTGCCGTAAACAAGTGACAGTTCGTATTCTCCGTCGCTGCCGGTCTCGAAATCAAGGCTTATCCCGTCACCGGGCTTTTCAAATCCGCCGCACATGCCGGCAATATCGCCGGTTGAAGCATATGCGCTGTCGTAGGTATAAGACGCGCCGATGAGACTGCCGCTCTCGAATTCAAATCTCGCAGGCAGGGGAGACGGTTCCCTGAGTTTTTCTCCGCCGTAAGGTGATACAGTGATATGATAGACGGCATTTATATCGGGAGAACCGATTTTCACCTTAATCAATGGTGAGTTTGCGACAGCTTTTTCCTCTATTACCGAGGGAGCATAAACCGCTCCGCTCAGGCCTTCAAAGGTAACTGCTTCAACGGTTATTTTCAACTTTGAAGATTTAATTTTACCCAATGCGCCTTTCAAGGCGACTTCAAAATCATAATCGGCTCCTCCGCAGATTATATCCGCGCACTCACCGTCAAATGAGCCGATTCCGTCAAGGGTTGATTTATGGAATCTTTTTCTCGCGTATTTGATAAGATTTTCAAAATCGGAGTGAAGCAGATCGATTTTTTCGGGGCTGAGAAGCGCGCCCTCCATATCGCAATACCACTTATACAGCCACCAGTTGCTGTTGGGAAGATTGCCTTTTGCGCAGGTATCGCAGAGATTGTCCGCGAGCCTCCAGAAAGCGGCATTGCCGTAAACTCCCGTTTCTTCCATTGCGGTTATATAGTGAAGCATCTTTGAAGGGGCACCGCATTCCTCCATCGTGCCGTATTCGGTGACAATTACCGGCAGCGTGCTGATGCCGAGAGTTTTTTCATTTTCTCTGTATTCCTCAATATGGTCTCTGAACCACATTGATGATTCGGGATTCAGCTCGTGATAAATCATCACATCGGGCAGGCAGTTTTTCTCTTTGCAGTATTTCAGAAAATCCGTAATTTCGTAAATATCGTAATCACAGTATCCGGGGCCGCCGATAAGGCAGCCGGGATGCAGGGATTTTATAATTCCGTAAGTCTTTTCCCAGGCGGCGTAAAATCTCAGCTTGGCCGCGTCATCAAAAGCGAGCCGGCCCTCATCCGTTTCGCTGCCGAACCAGACCGTGTTGTCGCATTCGTTATAAGGGCAGTAGACGATTCTGTCAGCGTAATCTTTTTGTGAGATGGCAGAGACGCTCTCCCTGACTTTCGGCAGAAAAGAACGCTCAACAAACTCTTCGCAGTCATAGTTTCCGGCTGCTCGAAGCTCATTTATCTCGCCGTGAGCGTAATACCAGGTGTCGTAGCAATCCTGCAGATATACGGTGATATAATCGCAGGAATCAAGATTTACGCTGACATCGTCAACATCGCCTATGGGATGCTGAAGGCCGCGGTAAACTTTTTGCGATACGCTCGATATATCAAGGGATTTCACGATTTCTTCCGACGGTACGCCGGGTTGGGCGAGGCCGTAGAGGAATCCGCAGGCATAAGACGAAATCTCTTTTGATCCGTCAGCCGTATTGAGATTGAATTCAAGCACGGGTCTGAAAGCATAGGGGAGAGCCTGAAAAACGGAGCCGAGAGCTATGATAAGCGAGAGAATGATTCCTGTTATCTGTGACATAACGAATCCCCTTAATTTAAATGGGCTGTCGTTTTGTGACAGCCCGGTTTTTATTTTCGGATAATCTCTTTCTGAAGCTTTCTCTTATCTATAATGAAATATAAAACAGTTCCGAGAGTAAGCATAACGCCGAGCTCGCCGAGCGCCACCAATCCCCCCTGAGTGAGGAATCCGACCAATTCAAACGGGCCGTCGATGAAGAAATACTCTATCTCCCAGCCGATGATTACTCCGTTCCAGATTGCGGGCATAAGCATTGCGGGCAGAGGATATTTAAAGATTTTTACCTTCCTCAGGAAATACATGCAGAGTGTGGCTCCGAGTGTCGCCAATGATCCGAAAATCATATCGAGCGGAAGCCCCGCGCCGATACTGTACAGGTTTGAAATGACGCAGCCGAGCGTAAGCCCGGGAATTGCGAGCGGGGTGAAAAGAGCAAGCACATTAAGCACCTCTGAAACCCTGAACTGAACCGCCATGGTGGCGGTGCCGGGCAGAAGCAGATTCTGCGCATAGGTGAGCGCCGCATACAGCGCGGCGACTACCGCAATGTAGGCGATTCTCTGATTTCTGTTTCTCATATTAAGTTGTCTCCTTAGTTTTGTTTAACGTCAGGATGGTTTCGAACTGACGGGAGTGATTATATATTATTTAAAGGAATATGTCAATGAAAAATTGAGTTTGTTAAATATGCTGTGTCAGCGCCGGAGTTTGTCAATGAATACAGCCGTGCGGTTTTTGAGCCGCACGGCGTATTTTGGTTTATACTATCTTATTTGGTTTTTTTGTTATCCACGTATACCGGGAGGGCTTTAAAGAGGCTTTTGAAGAATGCGATTAATTTCGCGAAGAAGCCGGTATCAACTTTAACGACTTCCTCTGCCGAGGTTTGAACTGCTTTGCCGTCCTTCACAAGACTTACGGTTATCTTGTATTCCTTCTCCTTTGCCTCTCCTATTGTGTACGAAGAGCCTCTATACTCTTTACCGTTTACATTCCAGACAGCCTCATATCCATCCGGAACATTTTCAGCATTAAAGGTGAGCTTTGACTTGTATTCGGCCTTAAGCTCCTTGACGTATCCTTTGATTGAAATATCGGGAATCTTCTCAAATACCGCCGTGAATGTCAAATCCTCAGCGGGCATTTTTGCGGGGACTTCCGGAGTCCAGCCCTTAAAGATGAAGCCGTCTTTTTCCGGGTCGGCGGGTTTTGTTATTGCTTCGCCCTCTTTAAGCTTCTTCTCGGATACCGTCTTACCGTCGGAGATGAATTTCACCGTGTATTCCGTTATCTCTTCTTTACTTTCGGGAGCATTCTTAATTATAAAACCGACGGATTCAGGTTTGCTGTCGGAAGTTGCAGGAGTCAAAATGCCATATGTGTTATCATCAATTTCTCCGAAAGTATAGCTTTCGCCCATATAAGTAAAGCAGGCATTATCTTTTAAAGGAGTTACAGTTATATTTTTCTCTTTGCCCGAAAGGTTGTATATGTAACATATACTGTCTGTATCATCTCCAAACATCGGATATCCTCTTACTCCTTCAATTTGAACCTCTCCTTTAAGAGCATAGAGAAATTGAGAATAGTCAAATGTATCGACCTTACTGTAATACAAGTTAACATCTACAAATGCAAGAGAAAAGATATCCATTAAGGATCTTTGCGGTTCCTGAACTACAAGACCGTCTGAAGTCAAATGTATATATGTTTCAATTTCCGGGAAATTGTTGTCATACAGATATATTCTGTCTTCTCCGCCGACTTCTTTATAATACAGGAAATTAACAGCATGACCTCCGTTATATCCTCGATATATGAGCTGCAAATCACCGCAATTATCATGAGAATGATCTTTAACATAATTTACCAATGAATTCCAATCATCCGAAATATCTATATTATAAATATAGTCCAGAACTTCTTCATAGCTTATTTCTTCGTTAATATATTTTTGAAGAATACGTTCATATTTTCCTCCTGCAACCATGCATGGAAGCAAAATTGATAAATCCTGTTTGCTGTGATAGTCACAAATAATATCTTTCACATCATAGAAGTCAGCAGAATTTAAGTTTCTGACATCATCTAATCCTATTAAAGATAAATCGAGATTCTCCGTATAATAACCCGAGCTTGTTATTGACATTCCAAAGCAATGACCGTCAGGGGAATCATCGTCACCATAGTTTTTAAAACTGTATGTTTCTTCACCGAGATTGTAGATGTTTTCCTCTGTTATTTTCTCCCACTTCGCGTTGAACGTCAGATCCTCGGCAGGCATGGTCTCCGGAAGCGGATTATCCCACCCGGTGAAGACATACCCCTGGCAAGACGGTGCGGCGGGGGAATTCACAGCCGCTCCGAAGGGATATTTCATCTCAAGATACACCTCGCTGTCTTTGACTTCTCCGTAAGTAAAGGTGAGCAAGTATTCTTTCAATGAATATAAGGCATTGTATTCGAGATTTTTCGCAGGCATAACCGAAACAACCTCGGAATCCCAGCCGGTAAATGAGTATCCCTCTTTTTCGGGGGGCACAAATGCCGTAACAGCTTCGCCGAAAAGATAAGTGTCAGTCTTTGTCTGCCCGTCATATTTCCAGGTTATTGTGTATGAAACCGGTGAGTAAGTAACGGTTACTGTCACATCGGCTGTACCCATTACGCCTTCAACTTTGGCTTTATCCGGTTTATATCCGGGAACCTCAGGTGAAGGAACACTGTATTGCTGATTATATACAGTTTGTCCCGTATAGGTTTCGGGAGCATACTCCGTTTTACCGTCACTCATAACATAGTTTATTGTCAGGTTGTAACTGCGGATTGCCCACAGCGCCGTTATTGTAATGTCTCTTTCAGGCACAGTTTCCGGAATTTCCGTATCCCATCCCGTAAAATCATAGCCCGGGTATGACGGAGCTTCAGGTGCAGTAACAGACGTACCTGCTTCCTGAGTTATTGTCTCATAGACGGCGTTATCATTAACGGCACCGTATAAGAAAGTTATTGTGTATTCCTGCGGATGAACGGGATCGGAGAAATGGATATTGGCGTTTAATAAATATTCATTTCCGTTTTCGTTGATTGCAATTTCATTCCACTGCTCTTCCGTTCCGTTATAGTAAACATCGGTTAAGTAAATGCACTGTGAAAAAGCGCTTTCTTCTATTGATTTTACTCCCGCTCCGATAGTTATGTCGGTCAAATAGCACATTTGAAAAGCATAACGACTTATTATTTCAACTTCGTCCGGAATTGTAATGCTTGTCAGGCCTGAAGGTCCAAACGCAATGTCACCCATCGTTTCCAAAGTTTCAGGAAGTTCTACATGTGTGAGCTTTCCGCAGAAATAAAACACCTGCTTTCCTATGGATTTAACACCATAGGGTATGATAACATCGGTAAGTTCGGAACAATAATGAAATGCAAAATCATCTATCTCGGTTACGGGATATCCTTCAATTGTTTCGGGAATAATCAGTTCACCGGTCGCTTTTTGGTCACAATGGATAATGGTAACTTCGCCGTCGTTTATTCTGTATAATAAACCGCTGACAGGACCGGAACAATTAAAATGAATAGAGGAATTAAGAAGGCGGTCATTGTTTTCTTCTATTTCAACGGTGTTCCACTGTTCTTCTGTGCCGATGTAATAAACTTCCTGGAAACTGTTATGAAACACGTCTTTGGAAAATGCACCTCTGGCTATATTTTTAACGCTGTTGGGTATTATTATGCAGTTAAGTTGGCTGCAACCTCCAAACGCAAATATTCCTATACTTACAACACTGCTCGGTATGGTGATGCTTGACAGTCCGGTACAACCTTCAAACGCACAAGCGCTGATACTCGTGACACTTCCGTCATCGGGAATAACACTGTTTTTGCATCCGATAACCACCGCTTTATCTTCTGTGCGAATTACGCAATTGCCTGCGGAATGATAAAACGGGTTGTTTTCAGCTACCGTTATGCTTTCAAGACCGGAGCATCCGGAAAAAGCATCACAAAAGATTTCTTCCACGCCAGCAGGTAAGAAGAGATTCGTGAGCCCCGTACATCCGTGAAATGCATTCTCGGATATAATATTTACACTGTCGGGAATAATAATTTCCGAAAGTCCGGAGCAGCCGTAAAAAGCTCCGAGGTCAATTGCCGTGACACCCTGCGGAATTGAAATACTTGTCAATCCCGTGCAATTTCTAAAAGCGCAAAAGCCGACCGAGGTAACACTTCCGTCATCGGGAATAACGCTCGTCTTGCATCCTGCAAAAAGTTCTTTTCTTGCGGTTTCAATAATACAGTTCCCGGATGAATGATATACGCTGTTACCGTCTTCAACTGTTACGGTTTCAAGACTTTCACATGTTGAAATACGTATATTCCCGCTGATAATTGTTACACCGGCAGGTATTGTCAATTCGGTAATGTCATTGCAGTTTTCAAAAACATAATCACTGATTCTCGTAACAGGATATCCTTCAATTGTGTCCGGAATAGCAAGGCTGCCGCTTGCGTTTTTATCGCAACCGGTAATCGTTACCTCACCGTTATTGATTTCATAGGCAAGCGGTCCATCGTAAATATCTACCGCCCAGAGTGCTGTCAGAGTTATATTCTCCGCGGGCATTGTCTCTGGGATTTCCGCATCCCAACCGAGGAAATTATAACCCGGGTATGACGGGTCTTCCGGAGCGGCAACAGCCGTTCCGGCTTCCTGAGTTATTGTCTCATAGACGGCGTTATCATTGACGGTGCCGTATAAGAAGGTTATTGTGTATTCCTGCGGGTCAACCTGTTCACCGAGATAATTAATTGTTCCGTCGGATAATAAATCTTTATATTCAAAATTAGTATTATCATCCCAAAGACCAATTTCAATCTCATTCCATTCTTCCTCTGTACCGTAATAATAAACCTCAGCTGATGCGGTTTGGAATGATTCATAATAATTTATGATTGCGCCAAGATAACCTATAGATATTAATGATCCCTCGTCCTCAACATATAATAGCCCGTTTTCTAATGCGTTGTTATATAGTTCATTTAGATACGATAATTGATTACTACCTTTATCGGAAAGACCGAATGCTCCTTTTCCGATTTTCTTAATACCATTGCCGATTGTAATTTGTCTGAGATTAACACATTGAGCAAAAGCCGAATCTTCAATTAAAGAAACGCTGTCAGGAATTATAATATTGTTTAAGTTTACACAATATAAAAATGCCGCCTCATTTATAGAATCAACAGAATTCGGTATTCGTATGCTATTTAAAGCGTAACATCCTGCGAAAGCCCAACCGCCAATTATATTTACACTTCCGTCGTTAGGAATAATGCTGTTTCTACAGCCTGCCATTAAAGTTTTATTGTCAATTTCTATAAGGCAGTTCCCTTTTGATGAATACTTATTGTTTTCAGCTGATACTGTAATAGTTTCGAGTTCAGTGCATAAAGTTAGAGGTGCAAAGCCAATATTCTTTACCCCTTTACCTATATAGATGCTTTTCAGCATAGAACATCCATAAAAAGCTCCTTCACCTATACTTTCAACATTGTCGGGTATTCTAATGTCAGTCAAGCCACTGAAAGGAAATGAATATTCTCCTATACTCTTAACATTGGATGGTATTGTGATATTTGTGATTTGTATACAACTATTAAATGCGTCATTACCGATTGAAGTAACCGGATATCCTTCAATTGTATTGGGGATGGAAATCTCTCCGATTGCGGATTGATCACAGCCTGTAATCGTTACTTCGCCGTTATTGATATTATATTCAAAAGGCCAATAATCACTTACCGACCAGAGCGCTGTCAGAGTTTTATTCTCCGCGGGCATTGTCTCTGGGATTTCCGCATCCCAACCGAGGAAATTATAACCTGGGTATGACGGGTCTTCCGGAGCGGCAACAGCCGTTCCGGCTTCCTGAGTTATTGTCTTATAGACGGCGTTATCATTGACGGTGCCGTATAAGAAGGTTATTGTGTATTCCTGCGGGTCAACCTGT
>CADBOL010000040.1 GCA_902796295.1 Oscillospiraceae bacterium | reverse complement strand
TTACATATCATATTTCATACTCTGAAACCGCTTCGGCGAAAAACAGGAAAAAACTCTTTCTTCAGAATTCTTATAACAGGCAGTGTAATCTGCCGTACTTAAATCCGATTATGAAAAAACTGATTGAATTATTTCTGAGCTTTGCAAAAATAGGATTATTCACTTTCGGCGGCGGCTACGCGATGCTGCCGCTGATTGAGCGCACCTGTGTGAGCGAAAAGGGCTGGCTGAGCAATGAGGATATGGCGGCTCTGCCCGCCGTCGCGGAATCATCTCCGGGACCCATTGCAATCAACTGCGCAACCTTTGTCGGCTATAAGCAAAAGGGAATTCCGGGTGCCGCCGCGGCAACTTTCGGTATGGTTGTGCCGTCTTTTACGATTATATTTATAATCTCTGTTTTTCTTGACAGATTTATCGAAAACAGATGGGTTTCGGGAGCGTTTTACGGAATTAAAATCGCTGTCGGCATACTGATTATCGATGCTGCGATCCGTCTTTTTTCAAAGCTGCCTAAGAAAGCCCTGACGGTTGTGATTGCGGCTGCGTCTTTTCTGATTATGACGGCGGTCAACATTTTTGCCGTAAGGGTTTCTTCAATAGCTTTGATGTTTCTGGCTGCGGTGACCGGTTATGCCGTTTATCTCATAGGCAAAAAGCGCAGAGGAGGGGAGAAAACATGATTTATCTCAGACTCTTTCTCGCCTTTCTCAAGGTGGGCGCTTTCACATTCGGGGGCGGATATGCCGCAGTGCCGCTCATCAGAGAGACGGTGCTCTCAAACGGCTGGCTTGATGATGCCGCTCTCTCGGAGCTTATTGCGATAAGCGAGAGTACTCCCGGGCCTATTATGGTTAACCTCGCCACTTATGTTGGAAGCACTCAGGCGGGATTTTGGGGAGCCGCCGCGGCAACTCTCGCGGTTGTGATACCGTCATTTGTGTTTATTATTATTCTGGTTAAGGTTCTGAACAAAGCTCTCGCGAGCGAGGGGCTGAAAGCGTCGCTCGGAGCGCTCAAGCCGTGTATAGCCGGCATTATTCTCGCAACGGGATTTTTTATGGCTCTGAGCAATATCACGGGCCCGCTCAGCGCGGTTGAGCCCGATTACACGGCACTTATACTTACGCTGATTCTTGCGGTCGTATATTTCGGCTCGCGCAAGATTCTCAAAAACGGGCTGTCGCCGATTCTGCTTATCATTATATCCGGAGCGGCGGGTGTTGCCGTGAAATGTTTATTTTAATATAGTGAAAACGCCGTCGAAACCGGATAAATACAATTAAAAAACTATTTTAACTGAAAAACAATAAAAGAAAACGGCTTACAGAAATAAAAGCTATCCCTGTAAGCCGTTATAATATTACAATTCGGAGCGCAGCGACCATTAACTGCTAACTGCTCCCTGATAACTTGCGGCGCGGATGTATCCGCGCCCTACTACTGTCTGTTTGTTTTTCGCTTAAATGCTGAGCCCCTCTCTGCTGTTTATCAGAGTTCAATTTCTTCACCCGGTGCTATGATAAGGCGGTCCGGGGCATTGAATCTCTCTGCTCTCTTTTTGTCAAAAAGCTTTCCGGGAGCCATATGATAAGGGATGTTGTGCTTTGCACCGACAAGCTCCGCGCACTGCGCCGCTTCGTCAAGATCCATATTGTAAACTCCGTCGCAGCAGAAAAACGCGTAGTCAATTCTTTCTTCTGCAAGAGCGGGCATCTGAGGGGTTTTGCTCGTATCGCCCGAAATATACACTTTGGCTCCTCCCGGCAGGGTCAGAATATACCCGACACATTCTTTTACATTGTGATTGCGGTTATATCCGGCCTCAACCGCTCTGACATTTACAAAGTCAAAGTCAAATGTCCTGTGCTCTCCGCCTTCGAGAGCTTCTCTCCACGTTATGACGCGGCATCCCTGACTGCGGTTTATAATCATGCCCGGGTTATCGTGGTCGCCGTGGGCGTGAGTGATAAGGATTAAATCCGCGACAGGCTCATAGCCCTCACCCGCGTAAGGGTCTATGTAGATTACTTTCCCCTGCGCGGTGGTAATTCTGACGCTTGCGTGCCCCATATAAAGGAGCAAATCTTTTTTGTCATTCATTTTTTTCCTCTTTTCAGGTGATATTTGTCAGTCCCAATTATAAACAGTTTTTTTGCCGTCGATTTCCCACTCGCAGGGAATAAGATTTTCATAAATGTCGAGCGGCTTTATGCTGTGCGTTTTCTGTATCTCTTCATACGCTTTTTTCATATCCTCCCTCTGCCTGTCATCGAGCGCGGCGCAGGAGGTGAAAAGCGCGGTGTCGCTTTTTGAAAGAACATCAAGCCACTGTCTGTTCTTTTCCCAGGGAATATTGTCATCGAGTATGCCCACGCAGTCGGCATCGGCCAGGTAAAAAGCTTTATTCTGACAAAGACGGAATGCCAGAGTGTTTACGCCCATTCTGCGGGTGCGGTCCCATTCCCTGCCGCTTGTGTCATCACCGGTGCGGTTAATATGCACGAGTCCGGCGCAAAGGTGAGAAACCGTGTTGCAGCCGATAATCAGCATATCGCCGCAGGCCTCCTTTATCAGCCTGTAAAAATCGAGAACGATTTCGGCGTTTGTCTTTGTTTCATCGGCAAAATGCCAGTTTTCACAATTTGTTATTGTATCTGTCAGGTCTTTTCCGTAGTTTCCGAATAAATCCACCGTAGAGAAATCGTGCTTTAGCATCTCATAGCCCCATGATTTTATTCTCTCTATATCGCGCCTTATGAAATCCTTCACTCTGCTGTCGGTCGGGTCAAGGTATTCTCTCTTTCCGCCGCGCAGAATCTTCATATCATCCGTGATTTCATCCGAGGCATTGTCAAGCAGACGCACCCATATGCCGGGTCTCACTCCGAGAGATTTTATCTCGCCGGCGAGAGCCTTCATATCGCGGAATTTTTCATTCGGCAGATACGGTCCCTTGCAGGAATTTATCTGCCACCCGTCGTCAATTACCATAAACGGGCGGT
>CADBOL010000039.1 GCA_902796295.1 Oscillospiraceae bacterium | reverse complement strand
TCTGTTAACCGGCTTGATGTTGAGCCGATATCCTCAAAAAACATCCTTTCGGGTATTCTTCTGAGACTTGAAGGAATATAGATTTTATCCGGCAGGCAGTTTTCAAACGCGCCTGCCCCGGCATAAACCACACCGGGCAAAATGACTTCTTTCAGAGAGCAATCCTTAAAAGCCCGGGCCTCAATAATCTTAAGACTGCCGGGAAAATCAACATGCTGCAGGGCGGAATTGCCCTCAAAAGCGGATTTTGCTATATACTCCACAGTATCCGGTATGGTTATTGATACGGCGTCTCCGGTATCTATCGGAAAGCCGTCTGCGCCGATGGCCGTTACTGTATGCCCCTGCATCTCTGAAGGAAAAGATATGCTCTCCCCGCTGCCCCAATAATTTGTTATGACCGCATTTCCCGAATATGTAAGAACATAACCGAAATCGCCGACTGTAAGCGGATCAAAATTGCCGTGGTCATTCAATACCGGGCTGTAGGATTTATCGGGTGCTCCTTCAACGGTATAAGTGGTAATCCCGGTATCGGGGTCAAAGATTTTGTGATAGCCTAATTCAATAAGCCCCTCATCAACCGCGGCGGATGGAATATTATGAAAGATTAAGTCGGGCTTATTGAGAGTGTTACCGTTGGATTTGCATAAATCATAAGAGACATTGTCTCCCGTAACAAATCCCATGATTTCAACAGTCTTTAAACTGGCTGTGCATAAGAAAGATCTTAGTACTCCGAAAGTGTAATCGCCTGTTATTGTCAGGTTTTCAACAATATTCAGATCAAATGCATAATCCGATGAGCCCGAAGAAGATGATATGTTTATACAGGGCACTTCCAAACGCTTAACATAGGCCTTATACAGAAATTCATGAAATTCAGGATTGCAGTACCTCGGGAATTTCAGGCTTTCAAGCGACATGCAGAATTTGAAAGCATCGCTGTTAACATACAGGTAACCGGTCATATGCTCGTCAAACACGACCTCTTCGAGTGAATCCATATGGAAGAACGCCCTGTAATCTATTCTCTCAACCGTTGACGGAATTGTGATGCTCTTTATTTTATCGTTGTTTTCCCAGTTATCGGCGTCATAAATACCTGGGGCTCTGGCGCCTGTAAAACACTCCGAGCTGATTCCGGTTATTTTGTAGCCGTCAATTTCCCCGGGAATCACGACATCAGTTTCATCGCCTGAATAGCGGTAAAGCCAGGCTTCATTATCTTCCTGCTGATCATACATTATCCACTTGCCGTCATTACTCGTAATCTTTTCCGCCGCCGCCTGTGATACCGGCTCAAACGCGGGCAATGCCAATATTATCATCACTGCCGAAAGAATCAGGCAGAGTATCTTTTTATATACAGCTTTCATTTCAATACCCCTTTCATAACAAACTCACTCGTGCAGCCTTCATATTCCACTTTCACTGCAGCGGATTTTCTGAAAGGCAGTTTCGTTTCATCAACGCTCACGGTGTATTCGCCGGGTGTGAGCTCCTTTTCGCTGCCGTCGCTGTAAACTGCGTAAACACGCATCCCGCTCAGGTCGGGCTCACCGGTATAGGTGAAATCAAACCCCTCGGGGAATGTCGCATAGATAGAATTGAGTAACGGCGTTTTTTCGTTATTCAGGATCCTGACCGTGAAGCTCTCGCTGAATCCGCCGGCGGAGACCGTGACAGTCTGCTCGCCCGCCTTCTCGGCGAAAGCGCCCGTGATTATTTCATAATTATCTGCCGCCTGCTTTCCGCCGGCGCAGATAAGATAAACACCGAGCCCTGTTTTATCAAATCTTTCCCCTACATAATACTCACGTCTGAAGTTTTCGCCGAAGTCAAGCTCAATCCCGGTGAAAACCGGGGCCGGCGCGGTCGTTTTCTCTGCCTTTGTGACCGCCTCGGCTGTCTGCTCCGTGACAGTCTGAGCGACCGGCTCAATCTCGTGAACCCCGAAGAGCTCTCTGAAATACTCAGCGGTTTTTGCAATTATATCTGTCTGACTGCCCCTGAGAAGAGCGGTGCCCGCTCCGAAAACAATAATTATTGCGGCGGCTGCGGCGGCAATCTTGAAAGCCGGATTCACGGATTTTATTCCGAGCGCTTTATAAAAACCGGTCTTTGATATTACGGGCAGGATCCCGTCTGCCTCGCCGTCGCGGATGCGGTTTATCGCGTCGGCGTATTCGTCTATAAGGTCAAAATCCGTCTCATCGCCTTTGGCAAGCTCAGAATCAATAAGCCCGTTGAGATAAGCGCAGAGCTTCTCTCTGAAATCACCGGTAAAATCTTCATCAAGGAGTATCTCCCTGTTAATAATTATCGCATCCATTTTTATCCGCCTCCCTTCTCATAAACTTTCCTTTTTATTTTCTCTCTCAGGCGCATGAGCCGCATTGAAACGGCCGCGGGTGAAATTTCCAACATAACGGCAATATCGTTAACTGCGGTTTTGCGCACAAACCGCAAATCGTAAAGCGCCTTTTCATCATCCGAAAGAGTTTTAATCAGCTCCTCCGCCAGCAGGTCATAATCCGTTTCGTCAACCGCCGTGAGATAATCCGCATCAACCGAAGCGATATCCCCGGCATATTCAAGCGGAACCTGCCTGCGCTTTGCTTTGGCTCTCTCCTCCTTGCGCCGCCTGACGAAATTATCGGCAGTCCGGTAGAGGAACGCCCTCGGGTTTTCTATTATCTCCCCCGAATTCAGTTTTTGCTGTAGCACCAGGAAGGAATCCTGAACGCAGTCATCCGCGTCTTCTCTCGCGCCGTCAAGCCGGGCGAGGCAGTAATTAAACAGTTTTAATCGGTATTTTTCAAAGCATTCCTTAAGAATCGCTTCGCTTTTTGCTGTGTTTTTTATGTCCCCGCCCCCTTTCTCCGGCGTCAGATTTTTGTGCCTCTAATCAGTAGTCACCCAAAATTGCAAATCTAACGGAAAATTTTTAAAAAATTTTTTTATTTTTTATTTTTGCCTGTATTATATATCAATTTTACCACACAATCAATTTTACCACACAGTTGCCGTTTTTCCTTCGCCCCAGGCCGGACCTCTGACGGAAACCGTGTAGATATCATCCTCTGCCGGAGCGTTGAATTTGTATTTAACAACCCATACAGTCAGCCCGTCATGGTTTTCTCGGCTTATCACACTTGTGGATGTTGTCTGATAAGCGTAAGATTTTGTTTTGCCTGTATTTGCATCTGTGTAAGAAATCCTTATCTTTGACACATCATCTGTTGTAACAACAGTAAAGGTTCCCGCTTCCTTATCGGCTATCGAACCCAAAAGAGTGAATTTTTCATATCCGGGTATTGCGGGCACAAACATTTCGGCATTTTTGGCGACAAGCACTTCCTGACTGTATTCTTTGATGCCGGCTTTTGCTTTCCATTTTGTGCCTGACAGAATCCTTGCGGTCTCCCAAACGGAG
>CADBOL010000038.1 GCA_902796295.1 Oscillospiraceae bacterium | reverse complement strand
TTATTCTCCCATATCCAACGAAACAATACTTTTCAAAACAGCCTCACACAACGCGCGGTGACCTTCCTCTGTCAAGTGCTGTCCGTCTAAGCTGCTTGCTTTAGCCGCATCAGACGCGGCGAGGAAAGCAGTGCCGTATGTATCCGATAGCTCCTTATAAGCCTGCTTTAGCTCTCTGCTGACCGATATGGATTGGTCGTTAAAGCCAAAATCAAGAGCCGCCTTTTCCAGATAGAGCGGTGAGATCAGCAAGATGTTCTCTGGGGCAACTACATCAAGGAGCCTTTTCAGGCACAGCTCCAAACCTGCCGTGATCTCTTTTGACGTGGCATGAAATGCACTTTTGCAGTCGTTGGTGCCCAGCATGATGATCGCCGCGTCGAGCGATCGGTTTGCTTCCAGAATAACAGGTAATGCAGTAAGACCGTTTCTTCCGTCACATTCTTCATCATCAAAAGCCGTCGTTCTGCCATTCATGCCCTCCTCAATGACCCACGCCATATCTCCGAGCGCTATTTGCAGCAATCCCGTCCAGCGGACATCTTTGGAATACCGCTTTAATTGCATGGGAACCGAGTTCCACGTTGTAGGGTCAAATCCCCATGTGTTAGAATCGCCATAGGCAAGTATTCTTTTCATTTTTATCTCCGTATCACGCATTTTAACCATCCGACTGCTATTTCGATTTAATTGATCAGACGGTTAGAGTCAATCCAAACGAATACAATTTCTACTGAATTTATGATACCAGAAAAAATACGCATTGTCTATATCTTCATCCTTTTTCTGAAATCATAATAATTTTGATTAGAAAATACAAATATAAAAGAATGCCTGTTATCTCTCATGGAATAACCGAATTCACCAATCAGATGTCTGTCTTTACAATCCTTAACAAGCTTTGTTCCGCACCACGGACATTTTAATACTTGGAATACATTTTCTCTGTCTTTGTTTTCTTTGAGGTTGGAAGGTGTTGAATTAATCAGCTTCCGCAGATGCTTTTTAGCTTCGTCATTGGTGTTCGGCGTATGATCGCTGCCGATCCACAGTCCGATGGTAACGGGTTCGTCGCCCAACGGATATGATTTGTATTGCGGTCGTCTTTGTGCGGAATCATCCCGTATATATTCACATGCGCAAATCAGGGTTGCAGCACGGGTGAATTGCTGCGCTGCCAAAAGACGCAATGTATAGCGCATAATAACGGCTGTGCCCGATGATTCGGGTAAGTGAGCCAATCTTCTGTAAAATATGGTGAGGGCAGTTAACCCGAGATATGCTTCGGTTTTACCGCCGCCTGTCGGGAACCATATCAGGTCAACAATCTCTCTGTCGGGACAGACGTCATCGGTTACGGAGTTTACGCTCATCAGCAAAAAAGCAAGCTGGAACGGTCGCCAATAAAACCGGTCCGCAGTCACGCCCTCGTTTTTTGCGTAATCAAGATTATCCAAGATCTCCGATATTTGCTCATCATAAGGATATACATCTCTTTTGGGCTGTATCGACAAATGGACGC
Organism: Oscillospiraceae bacterium; assembly: GCA_902796295.1. Taxonomy (GTDB): domain Bacteria; phylum Bacillota; class Clostridia; order Oscillospirales; family Acutalibacteraceae; genus CAG-177. The sequence continues at coordinate 1,643 of CADBOL010000038.1, read as the reverse complement.
GCTGCATAAACATTGCCCTGTTAGCAAGCCAAAACGCGGTCGCAATTTTTTTGTCGCTCTCAATTGCCTTTATTCCCGCAAGCATTCTTGCGTGGGATTTTCTGCATCCTTCAATGTTTTTTGCGGAAATATCCGCGTATTTTTCATCAAGTGATTTTGCCTTTTCTCCAAGAGAGTCAATCCAGGCCCCGTAAGCGTTTACAAGCGTATGCAGATGACCGATTTTTTCCTCTGCAGGGAAATCATTTAAATCCGACAGGTATTTCATTGAGAGCGCTTTTTTCTCCACTCCCGACTCATCGGATAACTCAAAATTCATTTGCGGCACTTCGTTTTGCGGGAAGAAATCATTAAACAATTCGCCGTTGCCCGATGAATCAATTTCCCAATTCACGGATGTCCCCAATCCTGTGCCGTAAGATAACTTATTCCTGTACTGCAACTCTAACGATTGTTCTTCGCTGTCCAAGGATAAAAACATCTCCGTATCTGCATATCTTACGGATGAGGAATCGGCAAATGCAAACTCGTTATTTTCGGTTTTTATTCGGATTTCTGGTTGAAACAGACAATTTCCCTTTTTATTCGAACTGTCATTATCGTTTACCAGCATGACGGTAACGGAGTAAACACCCGGTCGTAGTTCTCTTCTTAACGCGGTAATTTTTGCTTTGGTTCCCGCAATATCTTTGTTATTGTCGATGTAATTATCGTTGGAGAAATCAAGGATTATTTCCTCTTTGTGCGGATTACGTACATATCCGTTTTTATACTGGTTTATCAGTTTATATAGCGCGTCAAACAAACCGTAATCGTTATCAATAATATCACTGTTTTTGAACTCCGTGACACCTTTTGCGTCTATTGGAGTGTCACCGAGCATTAAGCATTTTTTCTCCTTGTCATATTTTATATATAGGGAGATTTCCTGCGGTATCTCAAATTCATCAGGATTCGGAGGAAAGTACCTGCAATCTTCACGTTTTGCTTCTCTGTATGTTGCAAAAGAGACCGTACAGAGTACTTTATCGGTGTTTCCGCGCGCGAAGAAAGCTATACCGAGTGAGGAAGGCATGTTTTGAGAAGACAGTCCGATTTCCTCATCTAGGTTTTCCTCCTCGACGGGAGTTTCGTTATCACTGCTTTCGGGCGCGCGTACCGTTTGTTCCGTTTTTGATTCCTCCGAAATCACCTCATCGGTTTCCTCAACCCGAGAAGAGTCATCGTTGTCGGCGGCGATCTTCATATTTTTAGGATACAAGATGCCGACGGAATACCTTTTTTCGGGTGAGGTTGAAATCAACTCATGCTCTTCGTCAGGAATCGTGATCTCCGAACCCGGGCCGAGTAACTCCTTTTTTATCAGCGAGACATACTCACTTCGTATCTTAATGTATTCATCAATTCCACTGCTCATATCATTACCTCTTTATACACTGATTGGTCTGTTGGCCGAATTAAACGGTATTTCTTTATCGATATCCGCTATCGATTCTAATCTTAATATGATTGCTAATGAATCTATTCTCTTATAGATGTATTCCATAATCTCACCATCTTTTGGCAATTGACCACTGAGCTTGTCAATGATTGCTTCGCCTATGTAGCGTAATATCGTCATACGGACTTTTCTGATCGTTCTT
>CADBOL010000037.1 GCA_902796295.1 Oscillospiraceae bacterium | reverse complement strand
GAGCGGCAAGGTTAAAATCGATATCAATATGAAAAATAACCTGAGCAAAAAGGTTAAGATAGAGGGTAAGGAAGAAAAGATTTATCTGCCCGTTCTCGTGGTCGGCGGTTTCATCCTGCCCGAGGCGGAGTTTTCCGGAGTTCAGGTTAAAAACGGCAGGGCAATAGGCGACGGCACCAAGGAAATCGCAGTCATGTTCGGCGTGCCCGGTCTGCTCGAGAGCCTGGGTCTCAAGGATGCGGGTCTCGACGAGATAACCGGCATAGAGCTCGGCTCGACCGCAAGTGTCACGGCGGATGCCGAAAACTTTTCTCTGGGCAATATGTATTTTGCCGCTATCCCGATGAGCTCCCTTAATCTTGAGCTCGGCGGCAACAGCTCCGTTGACGATCTCAAATCTGTGCTTTCCGTTCTCAGCGAGGTTCAGAATACGATAAACAATATGGATGTCGATACGCTTATCAAAACCCTGACCTCCGGTCAGAGCGCCGGCTCTCTCATAGGGCTTGTCGGCGACGCGGTCGAGCTCTATAACAGCAACAAGGCGCTGATTGACGTGCTCTCTAAATACGCCGGACCCGAAAACAATTCACAGCTCAAAAAACTGCTCGGATTCATGACGGATGAAAACACCGTGAAAGCGCTGAATCTTCTCTCCGATTCGAGCGTTGCGAAATTCTTTGCCGGGCTTTCGGATATGGGCGACGCGATGCCGGTTGCCGATTCGCTTCTCAGAGATCTTCAGGATCCCGAAGTCGCGAAAGCAATTGAAAATCTGCCCGAAACTCTTGAAAAAATAGCGAAAATCCAGAAGGTGATTGAAGACAATCAGAGCACCATAGATTATCTGGTCGGCCTGCTCAATGACGACACGGTCGGCGCCGTGTCAAAGATAGTCTCGATGCTCGATGAGGCGGATCTGAAAAAGCTCGAGGAAAAATACGGTTCTCTTACCGAGAGCGCCGGCGAAATAGCCGAAAGAATCGAGAAGTGGATTGCCTTCGGCAAATCGTATAAAGTCTTCACGGACGCTCCCGATAATATGACGACATCTGTGCTGTTTGTCTATATGACGCCCTCAATTGAAAAAGCTGAGACACATAAGGAAACAACCACTCAGGCATCGGGCGAGTCTCCGCTCGACGCGTTTATCAAGAAATTCAGATAAAAACGGATTCCCGAGTCCGGCCCGGCTCCCCGCGCTTCACAGCGGCGCGGGGAGCTTAATACTGCTTGATTTATCTGCTTGACATACCGCGTTCACGGTGCTATAATCCATATAATTATTATTTAAATGTTATGACGAAAACAAGTAAGATATGTTTTTCCCTTCAGAGAGATGCCGGGCGGTGCGAGGTATCAGGGTGGATATATCCGAATACCTTTCCGAGCAGCAACACGAAAGGCGGCAGCCGAGTAGTCACGCCGGGAGCACCCGTTACAGTGCGTTCAATGAGGCCGCATAGCGGTAAATTGAGGTGGTACCACGGGCTTGACTCGTCCTCAGAGCAAATTTCGCTCGGGGGCGTTTTTTATTACCCGGGCACAGGGAGGAAAAGAAATGCTTATTACCGAATTCCTTGAGAGGAACGCAAGACTTTACAAAAATGAGGTTGCTCTTACGGAAATCAATCCGTCAGATGAAAGAGACAGGGCAAAGACATGGAGAGAGGCCTCGCTCATAGAGCAGGCGCGCCCCAACACGCCTTACAAAAGAGAGATGACATGGTCGGAGTTTGACACAAGGGCAAACCGTTTCGCAAATCTCCTTCTCAGCAGAGGCACAAAGAGAGGCGCGAAGGTAGGCATTCTGCTTATGAACTGCCTTGAGTGGCTGCCTATCTATTTCGGAATTCTCAAAGCGGGCTGTCTGTGCGTTCCGCTGAATTTCAGATATGCCGCCGATGAAATCAAATACTGCGTTGACCTTGCGGATGTTGAAATCCTTGTTTTCGGCGAGGAATTCATCTCAAGGATTGACGAGATACATAACGATATGCCCAAGGTTCACACTCTGTTTTATGTGGGACCGGGAGGCCCGGATTATTCGGAAGACTGCTGGGAGAGAATGTCATACTGCTCCTCAATCGCTCCGCCGGTTGCCATTGACGAGAGCGATTACGCCGCGATTTATTTCTCATCGGGCACAACAGGATTCCCCAAGGCTATTCTCCACAATCACAAGGGCCTTTACTCCTCCGCTCTCACCGAGCAGAATCATCACGGGCAGACTCACGACGATGTTTTCCTCTGCATTCCTCCGCTCTATCATACGGGCGCGAAAATGCACTGGTTCGGCTCGCTTGTCGCGGGCAGCAAGGCGGTTCTTCTCAGAGGCGTAAAGCCCGAGTGGATTCTCAGGGCCGTCACCGAAGAGAAATGCACCATAGTCTGGCTGCTTGTTCCCTGGGCGCAGGATATTCTTGACGCCATAGAAGACGGCAGAGTGGAGCTCAGCCACTATCTGCTCGATCAGTGGAGACTTATGCACATAGGCGCTCAGCCCGTTCCGCCCAGCCTCATCAAGCGCTGGCTTAAATATTTCCCGCATCATCAGTATGACACGAACTACGGTCTGAGCGAGTCTCTCGGGCCCGGATGCGTTCATCTCGGAGTCGGCAACATTGACAAGGTCGGAGCAATCGGCAAGGCCGGTTATCTCTGGGAGGCGAAGGTTGTCAAGGAAGACGGCGGCGAGGTAGGACCCGGCGAGGTCGGCGAGCTTGCGGTCAGGGGACCGGGCGTCATGCTCTGCTACTATAAGAATCCCGAAGCGACAGCCGAGATTCTCAAAGACGGCTGGCTCTATACAGGCGATATGGCCGAGGTGGATGCAGACGGTTTCATCACCCTCGTTGACAGGAAAAAGGATGTCATAATCTCCGGCGGCGAAAACCTCTATCCGGTTCAGATAGAGGATTTCCTGCGCAAGAATGACAAGATAAAGGATGTTGCCGTAATCGGCCTGCCCGACAAGCGTCTGGGCGAAATCGCCGCGGCAATTATTGAGCTTAAAGAAGGCGTCGAGTGCAGCGAGGAAGAAATCAACATCTTCTGCACCGAGCTTCCCAGATACAAGAGACCCCGCAAGATAATATTTGCAAAAGTGCCGAGGAATCCCACCGGCAAGATTGAGAAGCCGGTGCTCAGACAGATTTACTGCCACGGCAGACTTGTTGAAGAACAGATTAAAGGTTAAAAAGTGAGGAAATGAAGATATGAAACAGCTTATGCTCGGAAACGAAGCTTTTGCAAGAGGCCTCTATGAGGCGGGCTGCAGCTTTGTTTCATCCTACCCCGGCACTCCGAGCACAGAGATAACGGAGTATGCTGCCAAATACCCCGAAATATACGCGGAGTGGGCTCCCAATGAGAAGGTCGCCATGGAGAGCGCCTTCGGAGCGTGCGTTGCCGGCAAGAGAAGCTTCTGCGGAATGAAGCACGTCGGTCTCAATGTCGCGGCCGATCCGCTTTTCACCATTGCCTACACAGGCGTCAACGCGGGAATGATTATCGCCGTTGCCGATGACCCGGGTATGCACTCCTCGCAGAATGAGCAGGATTCACGCCATTACGCAATAGCGGCAAAATTACCGATGCTCGAGCCTTCCGATTCCGAAGAGGCGCTCGATTTTGTAAAGCTTGCCTATGAACTCAGCGAAAGATTTGACTGCCCGTTTATAATCAAGATGTGCACCAGAGTCGCTCACTCACAGAGTCTCATCGAGGTTTCCGACAGGGTTATGCCCGCCGACAAGCCCTATGAGAAGACTCCCGAAAAATTCATCATGATGCCGGCAAACGCCAAGCGCAGACATCCCGTTGTGGAGCAGAGGACCGCAGATCTCACGGAATTTGCCGAGACAAGCGATCTTAACCGCACCGAGCCCGGCTCGGATAATTCAATCGGAATCATCACATCGTCAACCTCATATCAGTATGTCAAAGAGGTCTGCGGCGATAAATATCCCGTGCTCAAGCTCGGTATGATAAACCCTCTCCCGGTTAAAAAAATCACAGATTTCGCCGCTTCGGTCGGAAAGGCCATCGTTGTCGAAGAGCTTGACGATGTCATTGAAACCCACTGCAAAAAGATAGGCGTTGCGTGTGAGGGCAGGAGCATTTTCACAAATATCGGCGAATTCAGCCAGAGCTATATCGCGGAAAAGCTCGGCTTTGCCGCCGCCGAATATGACAAGCTCGATGAAAACATACCCAACAGACCTCCCGTAATGTGCGCGGGATGCCCCCACAGAGGTCTTTTCTATACACTCAAAAAGAATAAGCTTCAGGCATTCGGAGATATCGGATGCTACACTCTCGGCGCCGTGCCGCCGCTCGCAGCCCTTGACACCACAATCTGCATGGGCGCGTCGGTCAGCGGTATTCACGGCTTCAACAAGCTGTCGGAGGATAACGAGGGCAGAACAGTTGCCGTAATAGGCGATTCCACATTTATGCACTCGGGTATTACCGGCCTTGTGAATATAGCTTACAACGAGTCAAACTCGACCGTGATAATCCTCGACAACTCCATCACCGGCATGACCGGCCATCAGCAGAATCCGACAACGGGCTACAACCTTAAGGGCGACCCCTGCACAAAGATTGACCTCGAAGCGCTCTGCAAGGCGGTCGGAATCAAAAGAGTCCGTGTGGTTGACCCCTACAATCTCAAGGAATGCGACACCGCGATAAAGGAAGAGCTCGCGGTCAAAGAGCCCTCCGTAATCATTTCAAGGCGCCCCTGCGCCCTGCTTAAATATGTAAAACATAACGGCCCGATTTCCTGCGACAGCGAAAAGTGCATCGGCTGTAAATCCTGCATGAGAGTCGGCTGCCCCGCCATAAGCATCGTTGACGGCAAAGCGGTTATCGATCAGACGCTCTGCACGGGATGCGGAGTCTGCGCACAGCTCTGCCCGAAAGACGCGCTCGGCAAGGAGGGTTAAGATATGAAGACAAAGAATATCATGATAGTCGGCGTCGGCGGCCAGGGCACCCTGCTCGCGAGCAAGCTGCTCGGCAAGCTCCTCATCACCAAGGGCTATGATGTCAAAGTCAGCGAAGTCCACGGTATGAGCCAGAGAGGCGGCAGCGTCGTTACATATGTCCGCTACGGCGATAAAGTTTATTCCCCGATTATTGACAGAGGCGAGGCGGATATCATCCTCTCCTTTGAAATGCTCGAGGCCGCGAGATGGCTTGAGTATCTCAGAAAAGGCGGCACGGTTATAACAAACTCACAGCAGACAAACCCGATGCCCGTCATCACGGGCGCGGCGGTTTATCCCGATGTGCTCGATGAAAAAATCCGCGCGCTCGGAGTTAATCTCGACTGCTTTGACGCCCTTTCGCTCGCGAATGAGGCGGGCTCGTCAAAGGCGGTAAACCTTGTGCTTCTCGGCCGTCTTTCAAAGTATTTCGATTTCAGCGAAGAGGAGTGGATGACAGCGATTGAGCAGTCCGTTCCCCCGAAATTCCTCGAAATAAACAAAAAGGCATTTGATCTCGGCAAGAATTTTTAAGCTGACTTAAGGTAGAAATATTAATATACAGTCAAAACAATGAAAAAAGGAGATGATACCCTTGGAAAAGTATTTTCAGAAAGAGATTGAAACCATGCCCCGCGAGCAGATTAAAGCTCTGCAGAACGAAAAATTTTTAAAGCAGATGCAGCACGTGTGGAATGACTGTCCCGACTACCGCAAAAAAATGGAAAAAGCGGGCGTTTCAATTGACGACATCAAAAGCATTGATGACATCTCAAAGCTTCCGTTCCTGAGTAAGGATGACCTGCGTGAGGGCTATCCTTACGCTATGCTCGCAAAGCCTCTGTCGGAATGTGTCAGGATTCACTCGACCTCGGGTACAACCGGCAAGAGAGTAATAGCGTACTATACTCAGAACGACATCGATCTCTGGGATGAATGCTGCGCGAGAGCGCTTGTGGCTGCCGGAGCGACAAAAGAAGACGTTGTGCAGGTTTCTTACGGCTTCGGTCTTTTCACAGGCGGAGCAGGTCTTAACGGCGGCTCGCACAAGCTCGGCTCTCTCACTCTTCCGATGAGCTCGGGCAACACAGACAGACAGCTTCAGTTCATGATTGACCTGGGCGCGACAGTAATCTGCTGCACCCCCTCATACGCCGCGTATCTTGCCGAGAGTATCAAGGAGCGCGGAGTCCGCGATCAGATAAAGCTCAAAGCGGGCATCTTCGGCGCGGAGGCGTGGAGCGAAGAGATGAGAAGAGATATCGAGGCGGGTCTCGGCATAAAGGCGTTTGATATTTACGGCCTTACCGAAATCAGCGGCCCCGGCGTTTCTTATGAATGCTCCGAGCAGACAGGCATGCATATAAACGAAGACCACTTCTACGCGGAAATTATCGACCCCGATACCGGAGAGGTTCTTCCCGAGGGCGAGCAGGGTGAGCTTGTATTCACCTCTCTCGACAAGGAAGCTTTTCCCGTTATCCGTTACAGGACAAAGGATATCTGTGTTCTCACAAGAAAAGAATGCTCATGCGGCAGAACCTTCATCAAGATGGTCAAGCCCAGAGGCAGAAGCGACGATATGCTCATCATCAAGGGAGTAAACGTCTTCCCGTCACAGATTGAGGCGGTTCTTATCGAGCAGGGCTATCAGGCGAATTATCAGCTTGTGGTTGACAGAGTTAATAACTCAGACACGCTTGACGTCAATGTTGAGATGACTCCCGAAAAATTCACCGACAACCTCGGCGAGATTGCCGATATGGAAAAGAAGCTTGTCGGCGCTCTCAAGGCAATGCTCGGAATATTTGCCAAGGTGCATCTCGTGGCTCCCAAAAGCATTACCAGAAGCGAAGGCAAGGCGGTCAGAGTTATTGACAAGAGAAAAATATAAGGGGAGAGCAAAATGACAGTTAAACAGATTTCGGTTTTTCTTGAAAACAGATACGGCCAGCTTCACGAGATAACGGACCTGCTCGCAAAGGCGGGTGTCGATCTCAAGGCGCTCAACATAGCCGAAACCAAGGATTACGGTATCGCGAGAATTCTCGTTGACGATGTCGCGAAGGCGACGGACGAGCTTATCGG
>CADBOL010000036.1 GCA_902796295.1 Oscillospiraceae bacterium | reverse complement strand
TCTGTCAACGTCAACAAGCTGCCTGAGTTTGGAATTTACCTGTTCGAGTTCGGGGTCTGTTTTTCTGATATCATCCGGCATTTACGGTACCCCCTCACTTCATTGCCTTGCGGCGCTCTTCTTCTTCAAGAGCCGCAAGCCGTTCTTTTTCTCTGACTTCCTCCTGCATAGCGGTCAGCGCCTCAACCATCTTTTTGCGGATTTCGAGTTCGCTCATACCTTCATCGATAAATCTGAAATAATCTTCGCTTTTAAGACCGCCGATATAGCAGGTGGTATATTTGACATTAAGTCCTTTTTTTACAAGAATGAAGTTATAAACGCAGATTGCAATAAGGAGCAGAATATAGATATAAATTCCGAAGAAAGGCTTTAATCCGGCATAAATAGCGGTACCGAGCGAAATAAAGGATAAGCCGATCATTAGAAAATTCAGAATCCGGTTTCTGATAACTCCGTGTCTGCCGAGTGACATAGGCAGACAAATCAGACAAAATATAATCAGAACAGCTGAAATCAAAAGCGGAATCAAAGCTGTATTTTTGTTAATGCCGCCGAATGCTTCTTTTATAAAAGTACCGAAATCAGATTCCGAGATAATTTTATAAATATCTATTGCATTTATATTCTTACCGCTAATACTGAACAGCGGCAGAAACAGAGCGCCTATCGGAAGCACATGAAGAATAATTCTGACTATAGCCGGGGCAGAGCCGAAGAATGCCGCTTTAGCTCTGTCAATTGCAGGCTGGTGCTTCGCATGTTCAATTTCCGCCTGCTCACTCTCTGCAAGAAGACGTTCATTTGATTTGAAATAAATTAGATTTACTCCGCACGAAGGGCAGTCCTGTTTCCAATCGGTAAAATGCAGAGTCTTGCCGCAATTCGGACACTTAGCCATCTGTGTGCCTCCGATCCGTATAGTATAATTATATTTCATATTGGAGTTTTGTCAATATGAAGCGCCGCAGTCAGGCCGGCGGATTTTTGAATCAATCGTATTCGGTTGTATTGAGAAGAGTCATATTGACATTGAGGTTTTCATCTGTATCGGCGCGATAGACTTCGTCGTAATTAATTCCGACAGGGGAACGCGCCGATATCGTTACGGCAGTTGAGCCTGTTTTCAGCCCTGTAAAGACAATACTGACGGCATAGCTGCTTCCGTCCTCCTCAGCGTGATTTTCACTGTAATATTTTTTGGCGATTTCATAATCTAGTAAAGAATCGTCTTCAATTTCAACGGTATATTCGGGCCCTCCGCCGTCAAATGAATCGTAAGAAAGAGTGAATTTCCCGCTCTCATCCTCTTCGGGAATATATTCCATTGAATTTCGTGACTCCACAGAAACGGTAATATCATGCTCCGGCATTGTGAATTTTATTATATATCCTTTGCTCTCTTCGTAATCCGGGTTTATTTTTTCGCCGTCTACATAGAAGGAATAATCCGTGTCGGTTGCGATAATACTGTAATAAAGGGTTACCTTTGACCCGGCTGCGTAAGAATCACGGGCGTTATCAAATGAGCTCTTTTTTCCGCCGTAATCAACATTGTATTTAACGCTGCCGCAAGCGCTCAGACACATCAGGCAGAATCCTCCGATAATTATTAAAGCCGGTATTACGGCATTCATTTTTTTATAGTTTTTCATACTGCTGTATTATTCTGAAATATTGTTTCTCAGCGTTGTGATTTCTTCGTCGGTCATGCCGCCTGATTTAAGAAACTCCCGGGCATAAACGCTGAGGTCAGCTGATTTGATGTCAACTCCGTCTTTTCCGGTCATGCTTTTTATCATCGGCTGAAGAACGTTTTCGACTATTACTGTGTATCTCTCGCTGTCCTTCTCCGGAGTTATGCCGTAATAATTATCATAAGTTATCATATAGTCTTTTTCAATTTCATCATAAGTTGCACCGGCAAGCGCCTCAAGAAGCATGCAGACAAATCCCGTGCGGTCTTTTCCTTCGGTGCAGTGTACGAGATAAGGGCCATCACTGTCTGCCATTGAATTAAGACCGATTACGATTTTTTCTTTGAATTCCGCAGATGAAAAATTCATATTCAGCGCAATGGGAATAACCTTTCCGTCATTATACAGTTTTTCGAAGTTATCGCATGAGAAATCTTCTTTACTCATGTATCCGGCGATTTTATCATCGTTATCGGAAAGATTGAGGATGAATCTGATTCCGTATTCTCCGAGAAGCGAATTGACATAAGTGGCTCTGTTATGCTGATTGTCGCAGGGCGAAGCTGAGCGGAAGAGTGTATTTTTCTTTACGGCCGTGCAGTCAACAGCTCTGAAATTAGCAAAAATCTCATCACTGCCGTAATCGTCTCTGTTATCTGTATAATGTATATCTCTCGCATTCTGTATGCTGAGAAATCCGCCCCTTTTATTAAGACTGACGGAAGCGGTCATATTTTCATCAAGACCGGCTACTTCAAAAAGATCGTCACCGTTGTTGATAGCCGCTTTTATGTAGTCATATCCCGGATATGCAATAAGAAGTGGCTCGCCGTTCTGAGTGTAATATCCATTATAATAAGGAATTCCTGTAAGCTTATATCCGTTTGAGAATTCAACATCAACGCTGTCTCCGTATTCATAGCCGAGCGCATTGAATTCTTCAATCGTGTTTTTGATATAGACACCGCCGAATTCGGGCTCGTGTATTATTCCGCATTCAGTAAGTGCCTGAGCGGTTGCGACGTCGGCAATGTTTTCCGATGTTTCGGCTGCCGGCGAACCGTCTGTTTTGCTTTTGCATGAAGCCAGCGAGAATATACCGAGTATTAACGTGGCGATAAGTATTATTGATATTGTTTTATTCATTTTCAAAATCCTGATCTCCTCAGTTATTGTTATTTATCACGCTGACAATAATGTCAGCGGTTTCTTCTGTCTGCTCATCGGCTGAAATCCCGGCTTTACCGTCACCTTCCTGAGGTCCGTATGAACCGAACTGAGCGTGATTTCCGCCTTCAATAATTGTTTCCTGCGAGTTTTCGGGAATAAGCTCTTTACTCGCCTCATATTTTTCCATATTGAGAACATTGTCCTCAGAGCCGTAAATCAAAACCGTATTAATGCTGCTGTCAAGCTTTTCGGTCGGATATGATGCGAGCAGAATTAGCCCGTCGATTGAATCGGGATGAGCGGCGGCGTATTTTGCCGAGGCCACACCACCCAGAGAATGGCCTCCGATAAAAATCTTGCCGCTGTCATTCTGCTTTATCAGGTCATCGGCCTTGTTTATGCCGAGTATGGCTAGCCTTAAAGGCATACTTATAAGGCAGACATCGATTCCTTTTGCGGCCAGACGGTGAAGCAGGGGAGCGTAAGCGGTTTCTTCAACCTTGCCGCCCGGGTAGAATATCAGCATGTTTTCACGGGAAGGCCCGTCAAAATACCAGCCGTAATCGGTTCTCGAAATATTCACTGAGCTGTCCGATTCAAGAGCTTTCAAAGCTCTGCTGTCGGCGTGATAGTAATCACCGGTATAAATATACACTCCGCAAAACATCAGAGCAATAATGAGAACCGGAATAATAAAAGCAATTATCTTTTTCAATTTTTTATAATCCTTTATCCGAAAATCTGGCCGGGAAGTTTCAGCTTTTCTTTTGCCGGAAATAGTCTGTCAAATTCTTCAACATCGCCGTAATCAACATAATATCCTTCGGGAGTCTGATATACTCCGGTTATACCGTCAAGGTATCCGGGAATCAGTTCTTTACAGAGGAAGAATGAAGAATCGGCATCTTCGGGCAGGTCGTGATATCTTATACCGAATCTGCTCGAGAAATCAAAACCGCTCTTACCGTAAAAATCAATATTTCCTTCAAAAAGTACGGCTCCGAAACCGAGACCGGCGGCCTTTTCAAGTGAATAATCGAGCATCAGTTTTCCGTAACCTTTGCGTTTCAGCTTCGGAGTTATACAGATAGGTCCCATAGTCAGTACCGGAACATCCCTTCCGTCATCGGAGTTTATGACGGTTTTCATAAACATATTCTGCCCGATAATAACTCCGTCTTTTCTCATTACAAAATCAAGCTCGGGGATGAATGCCGGGTCATCACGTAAAACGTGTATCACATAATGCTCAGAGCAGCCGGGACGGTAAACATTCCAGAATGATTCTCTTATCAGATTTTCGGTTTCTCTGTATTCTTCGGGTTTTTCAAGAGTAATTTC
>CADBOL010000035.1 GCA_902796295.1 Oscillospiraceae bacterium | reverse complement strand
GAAAAGATTGAGCTTGTTCCATTCGCTCTCACCGTGTCTGATTAATACAAGTTTCATCATATTTTTATGCCTCCGTAAGGGAATTTTTTAACACCAATACTATAACAGAAATATCACGATTAATCAATATTTTTTTGCGTCGGATTGTTTTTCGTTTTGTGCCGCAGACGGTATGCAGATACAGCAAGGGCAAAAATCCGCCGAAAACAGACAATATAAACAATAACCAAATAAAACGCTGTCAAACTCATAAACGAAAACGGTTTGCGGGAATCAAATGAAACCCGCAAACCATAATATACTTTAACTTGTCTGTTTGTTTTTCGCTTAAATGCCAAGCCCGAATCAGAGAGAATTGATATTAACCATCATATCGAGATAATACAGGCGGATATTATTGTTGATAAAAAGGCCGCCCATAAGAGACATGTGGTCTCCTCTGTAAACGGGATATACATTGAATGCGCCTTTTTCCGCGGGTCCGCCTGTGTAATCCTCAGACACGGCGTTAAACGGCGCGCGGGCGGATTTGGTGTTTACCATGCCGTCATTCGGCTGCCAGCTCTCATCGCAGACCACGCCGCCGGGTGTGACTCCCGTATATTCACACATTACCGTCGCGGCTCCCGAGTAGATTATTTCAAAATTGCTCTCGTCGCAGGTCGTTACCCCGTTTTCGTCCGTATCGGTCATACAGCAGGGTACAGAGAAATAGTAAATATCATCATAATAATGCCAGGTCTCAGTCAAAGCTATCGCGCTGTCTATATCAAGGTCATAGGCGGCGCAGTCATATTCCGCTCTGCCGTCGGGGATGGGCCCCGCTATTCCTCCTACCGCCGCAACGACAAGCCGCTGATTAAGCGGCGCAATCTTTTTGGCGTTTATCACATCGCGGCAGGGCACGGCAGTTGTGCCGTTATACGGGGAGGCGAGACCGGTCACGCTGTAAACCAGGTCTTTCTTTCCGCCCTCAAAAAGAGGAGAAAGATCGTCTTTATCTGTCGCCATGCGCTCCGCTTCGCTGCCGTTTGCAAGAAGCTCGAGCAGTTCAAGAGCAGTTGCTCCGCCGAATGAATGCCCCATCAGATTGATTTTGTTTTCGGCATCCCATTTATCAAGCAGTGCCCTGCCTGTGTAATCCGCGCCGAATCTCGCGTGATTGCAGCGCTTGGAATGCTCCTTGCCGTAGTCAACCCTTGTGCCGGCAAGCTGAGCATAAGCTTCGCAGGCTCTGTCCCAGGCGCTGCCGTTCAGCGTGACGGAAGGGGCAACGCAGTCAAATCCTCTTGCTTCAAGATACTTGAGCATATCTCCGCCGAGAGTGCCCCAGTAGGGGAACAGATCATAATAAAATGTGTTTTCTCCCCATCCGCCGAGGCCGTGGATAAAGACATATGTATAATTTGTATTCATTTTTTCAAAGTCAATCTCCGCCTTCGGGATATTTGCAAAGGGGAAGAGAAACATTATGATTGTCATTATAAAAGAAACTGCGCCGGTCATAATATCACCTCACCGATAAATTATCATAAAAGGGGAGAGATGTCAATAAATCCGCCGTAAATGCGTTCACGCTCCGGACCGGGAAGAGAATACGGTAAAACGGCTGAAAAATAAGGGCAAAAACGCCGAAAAATCCTTGACAACGGGCGATGATTGTGATAATATACTTCTACCTCTGCGTAAGGGTTTTGTTTTTATGCCCGTTTTTGCAGAGGGAGGCCTGAGCTTAACAGCTCCCTGATAGGCTGTGAAAAGCTCAAATATTCCAAAACGGAGGTGCCGCACATGGCTGCTAACGGTAAAAGAGTCAAGATTACACTGGCTTGCACCGAATGCAAACAGCGCAACTACAACACGATGAAAAACAAGCAGAATTCACCGGACAGACTTGAAATGAACAAGTACTGCAGATTCTGCAAAAAACACACTCTCCACAGAGAGTCCAAGTAAGCAGGAGGTTAAACCTATGGCAAACAACGAAATCAATGATGCCGCAAAAAAGGTTGCCGAAGCTGAAAAGAAAAAGGATAAAAAACCCGCTAATCCCAACGGTAACTGGTTTAAGAGAGCCGGCAAGGCTATCAAAAAGTTTTTCAAGGATTTAAAGGGCGAGATCAAAAAGATCGTTTGGCCCGACGGAAAAACAGTATTTAAATCAACTCTCGTTGTTTTGGCGGCAGTGGCAATCTGCGGTCTGGCGATTTTCGGCGTTGACCAGCTTCTCTCGTTCCTTCTTTCACTTCTTGAAAGAGCTGCAGAGTCAGCAGGCAACAAAGGAGCCGCCGATACCGAAACCACAACTGCTGCGATGATGGCCGTCAAGAGCTTCTTCTTGGGCTGACGCAGGAGGACGTAAAATGTCTGTTGAGACAAGATGGTATGTTATACATACCTACTCGGGTTATGAAAACTCGGTAAAGACCAACATCGAAAAGTTGGTTGAAAATCAGAAAATGCAGGACCAGATCTTTGAGGTCAAAATTCCGGTCGAAATAGTCCACGATGCCGAAAAGGATAAGGACATTGAGCGCAAGCTCTTCCCGGGATATGTGCTTGTAAAGGTCGCCGTTACGCCCGATGACGACAATCGCCCCAAGATGAGCGATGAAACATGGCTTCTTATCAGGAATACAAGAGGCGTGACAGGTTTCGTAGGTCCCGAAAACAAAGCAATTCCCCTTACAGACGAAGAAGTTATCAGGCTCGGAGTCGAAAAGAGAGTTGTCGAAGTATCCTACAATGTGGGAGATACCGTCAATATCATTGACGATATGTTTGACGGCTTTTCGGGAGTTGTTCAGGAAATCGATCTTGAAAACAATTCGGTCAAGGTTGTCGTTTCCGCACTGTTTGGCAAAGAGACTACCATCGAGCTCGAGCTCGATCAGGTTGAGCTTGCCGATTAAACACGGTAATTTGAGGGTAATCCCTTTCAAATTTAGCGCCGCTTCAGGCGCAGTCGGCTTCTGCCGGCTTCGAGGGAGGAGTTAAGAACTCCGCAATTCACCACACTATATGGAGGTTATTAATTATGGCACAGAAAGTTGTCGGCTTAATCAAGTTACAGATTCCTGCAGGCAAGGCCACTCCGGCTCCGCCCGTAGGTCCCGCACTCGGTCAGCACGGTGTTAACATTATGGCTTTCACAAAGGAATTCAATGAGCGCACAAAGAATGATATGGGCCTCATTATCCCCGTAGTCATTACCGTTTACGCAGACCGCACATTCAGCTTCATCACCAAGACACCGCCCGCAGCAGTTCTTATCAAAAAGGCATGCGGCATTGAGAGCGGTTCAGGTGTTCCCAACAAGACCAAGGTTGCAACAATCACACAGGAACAGATTCGCAAGATAGCAGAGACAAAGATGAGAGACCTTAACGCAGCGAGCATTGAGTCCGCTATGAGCATGATAGCAGGCACAGCGCGCAGCATGGGCGTCACCGTAGCTGATTGATTGCAATAACGTGGGAGGAAAAATCCGATTAACCACATTTGGGAGGAATAATTAGTATGAAACACGGAAAAAAATATAATGAGAGCGCAAAGCTCGTTGAAAGAAACACTCTCTATGATCCCGCAGACGCTCTTGACCTTGCCGTTAAGACAGGCAACGCAAAGTTTGACGAGACCGTAGAGGTTCATGTCCGTCTCGGTGTTGACTCACGTCACGCCGATCAGCAGGTCCGCGGCGCTGTCGTTCTTCCGAACGGAACCGGTAAAACAGTCAGAGTAGCTGTTTTCGCAAAGGGTCCCGAGGCTGATGCAGCCGCAGCGGCAGGTGCCGAGATTGTCGGTGCTGAAGATCTTGTAGCAAAAATCCAGGGCGAAGGCTTCATGGAGTTTGACGTTGCTATCGCGGCGCCCAACATGATGGGTCTTGTAGGCCGTCTCGGTAAGGTTCTCGGCCCCCGCGGTCTTATGCCCAGCCCCAAGGCAGGCACTGTTACCCCCGATGTTGCAAAGGCAGTAACAGAGGCCAAGGCAGGTAAGATTGAGTATCGTCTTGATAAAACAAATATCATTCACTGCCCGATAGGCAAGGTTTCCTTCGGCGTTGAGAAGCTCAATGAAAACTTCAACACCCTTCTTGATGCTATCGTAAAGGCAAAGCCCGCCGCAGCAAAGGGTCAGTATATCCGCTCCTGCGTTCTTGCCACAACTATGGGCCCCGGCATAAAGGTTAACCCCAACAAGGTCGGCAACAGCGAGCAGGCATAAAAAACTCTTGACATACGGAGATAAGTATGTTATTATAACCAAGCTGTTCTTTTTGAAGACAGCAGGTGCGCTTTTCGCATAATGGTAGTTATACCGCCTGCCGAGAAAGGAAACATACAATATAAGTATGTATTGCCCTTTCTGCGGTATTGCGGAAAGGGCTGTTTTTTCAGGTAAAATTGTCGATTCATTCGGCGTTTCACATAATAATATGTGGAGGTGAAAACAGAAAATGCCAAGTGAGAAAGTATTAGAGCAAAAGAAGCAGCAGGTTGCCGAGCTTACCGAGATTCTCAAGAATTCCGTAGCAGGCGTTGTTGTTGACTACAAAGGTATTAACGTTGCTGATGATACAGCTCTTCGTAAAGAGCTCCGCGAAGCCGGCGTTAAGTATTCGGTAGTTAAAAACACTCTTCTCGGTCTCGCTGCAAAGGGCGCAGGTCTTGATGATCTGACAAAGGTTCTTGAAGGCACCACAGCTATTGCTGTCAGCCCCGAGGATCACACCGCAGCAGCAAGAATTCTCAAGAAGTTCGCAGACAAGAGCAAGACATTCTCAATCAAGAGCGGTTATCTTGAGGGCGGTGTCATAGATCTTGCCACCATCGATTCTCTTGCTAAGTTACCCACCAGAGATGTTCTTCTCGCAACAGTATGCAATGCGTTCAACGCTCCCATCGCCGCTTTCGCGCGTGCCGTTCAGGCTATCGTTGACAAGGGCGGAGTAGAGAACTGTGAAGCAGCTCCCGCAGAAGCACCCGCAGCAGAGGAAGCAGCAGCTCCCGCAGCTGAAGAGGCTCCCGCAGCAGCAGAAGCACCCGCAGCTGAAGAAGCAGCAGCTGAGGCTCCCGCAGAGGAAGCACCCGCAGCCGAAGAGGCAGCGGCAGAAGCACCGGCAGAAGAGGCTCCCGCAGCTGAAGAGCCGGCAGCAGAATAATTCAATTAATAATTCATAACGGAGGAAAATAAAATGGCATCAGAGAAAATTAATGCTATGATCGAAGAGATTAAAGCTCTCACAGTTCTTGAGCTTTCAGAGCTCGTTCACGCTGTAGAAGAAGAATTCGGCGTAAGCGCAGCAGCAGCTGTTGCAGTAGCAGGTCCCGTTGCAGAAGCAGGCCCCGCAGCTGAAGAGAAGACAGAGTTCGACGTTATCCTTGCAGAAGTCGGCGCTGAGAAGATTAAGGTTATCAAGGTTGTCCGTGAGCTTACAGGTCTCGGCCTTGCAGAGGCAAAGGCTGTTGTTGACGGAGCTCCCAAGGCAGTTAAAGAAGCTGTTTCCAAAGAGGATGCAGAGGCTGCCAAGGCTAAGCTTGAAGAAGTCGGCGCAAAGGTTGAGCTTAAATAAGTTTGATTCGATTAAAAAAGACGCTCCCCGAAAGGGAGCGTTTTTTTCTGTCGGTTTTCATCAAAAAGACACCCGCAGGGTTTTCCTGCGGGTGTTGAATATTTACTGATTATCAGTCGCTGATATAAGGCATAAGAGCAACCTGGCGGGCGCGCTTGATAGCGGTGGTCAGCTCACGCTGATGCTTTGCACAGGTGCCGGTTACACGACGGGGGAGAATCTTTGCTCTCTCCGAGGTGAATCTCGAAAGCTTATTAACATCCTTATAATCAATATACTCAACTTTGTCAACACAAAAAGCGCAGACTTTTTTGCGGCCTTTTCTGTTGCCTTTTCTGTCGTTCTTTTCGTAAGGCATAAGTTACCCTCCTTGTCAAGATTTTAACTCACATCAAAACGGTAAATCGTCTTCATCGGGGATTTCTCTGAAATCGCCCTCGTCTGCCGTTGAGTATGAGGGGGCGGGCTCACTGAAAACGGGAGCGCCTGCGGGAGCGCCGTTACCTGTTTCGTTTCTTGAGCCGCAAAAGCTGACGTTGTCTGCAATTATCTCTGTGCTCTTTCTCTTGTTGCCGTTTTTGTCTTCCCAGTTTCTTGTCTGGATAGAGCCGTTAACCGCAATCATTGAGCCCCTGTGAAAATATTTGCTGACAAATTCCGCCGTCTGTCTCCAGGCGACTACATCGATGAAATCTGCCTGACGCTCTTCGCCCTGCTTAACAAAGTTTCTGTCAACCGCAACGGTGAATGAAATAACCGATGTGCCCGTGGCAGTCTTTTTAAGCTCAGGATCAGCTGTCAGACGACCCATAATTGCTGCACAGTTAAGCATTATCCGGGCCTCCTGAATAATTAGTTGTTTTCTTCTGTCTCGTTTGTTTCGCTTGTCTCTTTTGTCTCTTTTGTCTCATTCGTCTCTTTCGCGATTATGAGCGAGCGAAGCACGCCGTCGGTAATCTTGAAAACACGATCGATTTCGGCGGGAAACTCGGGCTCTGCCGTATAATAATATATGGCATAGTATCCCTCGGGCTCATCATTGATGGGATATGCGAGCTTGCGCTTGCCCCACTCATCAATGCTCTCGAGAGTGCCCTCAGCCTCGATCATGGCCTTGAATTTCTCTATGAGAGCCTGAACAGCCTCATCACCGTTGGCAACTGAGAAAACAACCATTGTTTCGTAGCTTTTTGCTGACATCCTGAAGCACCTCCTTCCGGTCATTCGGCCGCAGTTTCACATATCTGCGGCAAGGAATTATAATTTTATTACAGTCTGTCGCGGTATATGCCGCGGCAGATATGTATTCTATCAAAAAAACTCTTATATGTCAAGGATTATTTTTATTATTTATAAGCTTCCCTGTCTCTGATTATTTTCATTGTGGTGGTTTTGGGGAATTCCGTATCCCTGACTTTGATGACGGCAACTCTCTTGAATTTCGGAAGAGTGTCATTCATTTTGAAGACATCCGTCTGAAGAGTTTCGCGTGCGTCGGGATATTCCTCTTCGTTAAGGAAAAATTCACCGGTTATTTTATCATCCTCCTGATAGACAAGCACTTCATTAACATAATCTATCTGGATCATCTTATCCTCAATCTCTTCGGGAGAAACATTCTTGCCGTTTGAGAGCACGATGAGATTCTTTTTGCGGCCTACGAAATAGAGATAGCCGTCTTCGTCCATCCTGCCGTAGTCTCCGGTGCGCAGCCATTCGCCGTCAAATGCCTCGGCTGTCGCTTCGGGGTCATTGTAGTAACCCTTCATGACGTTTGTGCCCCTGACATAGACTTCGCCGATTCCGAATTCGTCGGGATACATAATCTTGATTTCGTTACAGGGCAGAGCCTTGCCGACACTTCCGAAGCGCACATAGTCGCGCAGGTTTGTGGTGATTGCCGGTGAGCACTCGGTCATGCCGTAGCCGTTGATAATCTGGATGCCGAAATCATTCATACCCTGCTCGTATTTCGGGTCGAGGTTTGCGCCGCCGCAGATAATGAATTCGAGCTCTCCGCCGAGATTGTCTATAATCTGCTTGAATATCTTTCTTCTCACGTCGATACCGTGAGCATATAAGAATTTGCTGATTTTGAGACCTTTTTTGAGTTTGTCTTCTCTGCCGGTCTTTCTCGCTGTTCTCCAGATCCTGTCATATATGCTCGTGACCACAAGGGGAACCGCCGAGAAATTCTGCGGCTTATAGGTCTGCATATCTTTCTGAAGGTCTTTGACGCCGTCGCAGATATATCCCCACTCAGCAAGCAAATAGCCCGAGAAGAGGGCGCCCACCCAGCAGAATGTGTGGTTAAGAGGAAGGAAGCCTATCGCGTGCTCGCCCTTCTGGACAGAGCATGAAGCGGTGATATCGCTGGTTATATTGTAGTGAGAGAGCATAACGCCCTTGCTAAGACCAGTTGTGCCTGAGGTATATACGATAGCCGCGAGGTCATCCGGGCCGGGTTTGGCATCGATACAGCGTGTGTCGCCGGCTTCGATTGCAGCTTTTCCCTCCGCTTTGTATGAGGGAAATTCGCTCACGCGGAAGAATTCCCTGACGGGATTCTCCGGGTCTTTTTTGACGGCAGTTACAAAATGCTCTGTTTCATCGCAGTAAACCATCGCCTCACAGCCGCTTCTGACAAGCTGGCTTACGATTTCTTCATCACTGAGTTTTATATCCATAGGTACGGCGATATTTCCGCCTATGAGCGTGGCGTAATAGGAAACAATCCACTCATATGAATTCTCGGCGATAATAGCGACCTTTTTTCCGCCGTCAATTCCGTGAAGATAATAATATGTTCCGAGAGATGTTATTTCATCCCAGGTCTGATTAAATGATCTTTCGTCAACGTTTTTATCGGCGTCGAGGAATATAAACTGTCTCTTGTCTCCGCCTTTGCGGGTGCCGTATTCAATTATTTCCTTGAGGGTCCTGAGCTTTGATATCTCTTCGACAAATTTGGGGTCGATATCATTCAGCAACTTTTTTTTCTTCAAAGCGGTACTTCCTCCTGTGTAATTATCGGATAGTCAAACCGTAGTATGTCAGCAGTCAATCACAATAAAACAGTTTATCACTTTTATAATTAAAAGGCATTAGTTAATATCGGAGAAATGACTGTTTTTTCAAAAAAGAACTTTAAAAACTATTCATTGCTGTCTTCTCCGGCTGATTCCGTATTTTCGGCGGATTCGCCGCCGGAAGGTTCAGAGTCTGTTTCGCCGGGAATTATATCCTCTGCCGGCTGATCGGCAGTGATTGTTACGGTTGTTTCCTCTCCGGCGTTTTGATTCTCATCCGGGTTTTCCGCGGAGAGTTCTTCAGCCGACTCTTCGTCTGCGGATTCTTCGCCGCCGGTGATTTCTTCTGTTACGGAGTCTTCCGTCGTTTCTGCGGTGTCTTCTGCGTCTGTCTGTGTTTCATCCGCCGGCTGAGCTCCGATATATATATCCTGCCTTCCCGTGAGCTCTGTCATGTCAAGCTCGCTCAGGTCAATATCATCAAAATCATATGATGTGAATTTTGCTCTTTCGGCAAGAAGCTTTCTGTTCTGATAGTCAGTCTCCGCGGATTCGCACATTCTGTCATAGTTTTCTTTGCGCTTTTTCCTTATCAGAGAGAATACTATCGCCGCGGCAATCAGCAGCATTGCGGTGGCTGCCGAAATAGCAAGCCCGAGGAACAGGCCTCTCTGAGTGAAGCTGAGTTCGATTTTATGAGTGCCTTTCGGAAGATTAAAACAAAGATAGGCATCCTGCAGAGCGATATAGTCATCATTTTTGATTTCTTTGCCGTCTATCTTTACACTCCAGCCCTTGTCATAGGGGATGGATGTAAACATAACCATATCTTTTTCCACCGTGATTGTGCCGGTAATTCTTGTGTCTTCAAATGACTCCACATGCATACCGTTTGCCTTGAGAATCTCATATCCCTCACTGAGCTTTTCTTCATTCACGCTGTAGGGATAAAAATTCATATAGCCGTAATCGTCGCCGTCTTCCGGGATTTTAATCTGGATTTCGATACTGTCTTCGGGGTTGAGGATACCGAGATCATAAATATACGGTTCATCGGTTTCCTGAGTGACGGGGCTGCCGTCCGGTTTTGAAATGACGATGCTGTCAAAGCTGTCCGAGTCGACAAACAGATAGCAGTGACGGGTTTCCGGGACCCAGAGGTCAACATCGAGCTCGCCCTCTCCGGCGCCGGTCTTCTGGAAATAAAGGTCTCCGGTTTCAAATCCCGCAGTGATCTCATCGAGGTTGAAATAGCGCATTGATGTTGAGTCAAGAGGCATCATTTCGAACACATCCTCGACTCCGGTTGAAAATTCAAACCATTCATTCTGAACCGAGAAAGGGTTTGTATATCCGGCATACCATTCCTTGATTCCGGGGTCAACGGCCATAGCTATCGGCAGCCAGTATTTGTTTTCATATGCCGTATATTTGTCAAGCTTTGCCACGGATGTGTAATAGTCATCGCTGACATTTACCTTCGGGTCGTTGTCAACGATATATTTGAGTGAATTCATCATATTATACACAGGAGTCTGCATATAGTATGTGTAGCTGTTGATATAGTTTGAGTAGAGGCCGAGATTGCTCTGCATATTTGACATTTTTTCATATGCCATTGATGAAAACGTGGAAACGCCGTTATAGCCGAACCAGGCCGGGTCCATCCTCGCCCTGTTGTAGGTGAGCTCCATGCGGTATCTGTCGTTTCCGCCTTCGCGCTCATCAAGCATAGATTTTATCTGCAGGAATGAGTCATAGTCGCCCGTAAAGGTGCTCTTTATCTGATTCATGGAGTATCTGTTTGTGTTGGAGCAGGCGAGCTCCGCAATGACACAGCAGAGCAGGATAACGGAAATCGCCGCCTTCTGCTTTTTCAGATCCTTCAGCAGATAGAAGATGAGGCAGTATGTTACGGCGAATATCACGCTGAGCAGTTCTGTGAGATCATCGGCGTTTTTGGAGCCGATCTTCTGCACCGCAATGACGGCGAAAACCAGAGCCACTCCGACGCCGAGGATCTGCCTGCCGGAGTATTCTCCGAGATTCTCAAAAGCCTTGTATGCCATAACCAGAAGGATGAAGCAATACATGAAGGAGAATCTGTAAGGCAGGTCATTCGGGAAGTGGAAGCCGTGCCATATAAAATTGAGATAATTGATATTGAAGCTGAAGAAAAGCAGACCGAGCGTAAAAATGCTGCATACCTTTTCCTTGAGCGAAATCCTCTTTGAGAAGATATAAAGGGGCACGAGAATAAGAGTGCCTATGCCGCAGTATACATTCGGGAGCACATCTTCGCCGCTGCTGCGTATTGTCGGGTCAACCGATGCGAAATGATTCGCCAGGAAATCAAACACCGAGAAATAGACGCGGTAGCCGTCGGGCATGGTGCCGGATGTTGCCGATGATGAGCGCAGGATGTAGTAAATGGGCAGCAGAGCGGCAGCTACAAGGCCCGCAGCCGCAAGCGAAGCGAATGCGAAGGTTACTCCGCTTCTGATAAATATATTCGATTTCAGCTTATCTTTGAATGCGTACTGTTTTTCATGGCTGTCATCATATGTGAATTTTGCGTCGCCCGCAAAAGAAGTAAAATCGTAATGTGAGAAGAAATAAACAATGAAATAAATGACCGAGAAAATGCAGGTCATATATCCCATATAATAGTTTGACCAGAGAGTAAGCGCGAGAAACGCGATATATACAGAGGGCTTCCTTTTGTCGATTATTCTTTCAATACCGTAAATGATGAGAGGGAAATAGACCATCGCGTCTATCCACATTACATTCCAGTAATAGGCGACAAAATAGCCGCACATTGAGTAGAGAACACCGAAAGCGGCTGTGGTGAAATCGTGTCTGCCGCGGGATTTTTTAAGATAATAGGTGAATGCGCCCGCGGAGAGCGCCGCCTTTATCAGAATCATGCCGGCAATGGCTTCAGGCATATTGCGGTGGCCGAGTATCAGAATAAGGAAAGCCGCAGGGCTTGAAAGATAATTGAAATAGTTGCCGAGGAACGGAGAGCCCAGGCCCGTATTCCAGGAATACAGGAAGCTCTTAAGATTCATTACTCTGTCATAAAACTCGGCAAAAAGAGGTCCGTACTGATGATAGAGATCCATTCTCAGTATAGTGGTCTCTCCGAAGGGAAACAGATTGAAGCAATAATAAACAAGCATCATCACGCCGGCTGTGCAGAGAATTGCAAGCCAGCAGTAAGCGTTGTTCGCGAAAAGCTTTCTGAAGATTGATTCTTTTTTGATTTTATCTTTTCCCATGCCTTATCTCCTGAGGTATTTTCTGTTGTAGCTCGGCTTTATCTTTATCTCTCCGTCTGAAGAAATCGTTGTTATGGTTGCCCCCTGGACCCATTCGCTCTCCGGTTTTCCGGCAACGGTGCCAAGATGATACAGCTTGTAATCCGACGAGAGATTATAGACAAGATAAACGCCTTTGTAAAGAGCACACCAGTCATTCACATGATCGTGACCGGCAAAAACCGCCTTTGTGCTGCCGAGGCGGAGTATCGTGTCAAACATTCCGCTGTTGAAGGTTGAGCAGCCGACACTCTCCCACTGCTCTCCGTAGAGCAGCTGAGTTTCTCCGCTCGCGGTGTATCTTCCGTTTTCGTCTTCTCTGAAAACGTGCGCATATTCACACAGCGGTATATGCATATACATCATCGACGGGAATTTCCCGTATTTGCTTTCAAGGCGGAGTATTTCATTCTCATAAAAACTTATCTGCTCTTTTTTGAGAAAATCGTAGCCCTGCATATCCGCCGGGATACCGTATTCACCGCGATATGAATCTCTTATATCTCTGCCCGAGTCAAAAAGGAAAAGAGTCTGACGGAGCTTATTGTCTTTCCCGATAATGTTTATCGTGTGGTTGGCGAAGCCGTAGAGCTCATCGGGACCGATTTTGCACAGACAGTGCGGATACATCGAAACGCTTCTGGCCATCATCCACTTGTAGATGCCCTTTTCCTCACGCACCTCGTGGTTGCCGAAAACTATTGTCCAGTAAACGCCCGTTTTTTCCATCAGCCGGGCGAACCTGATGACATCAATCTGCTGATACTTTGTCTGAACGGCGTCACCGGTGATAATCACGAGGTCGGGTGCGGCGTCGGCAATCTGCCTGACAAAAAAACCGAGTGTTTTGTTGTTTATATCATAATCGTCTTCCAGGTGAAAATCGCTCGTTGTGAGGATGGTGAAATCATCATCTGTAATATTGCCGTCCGGGCCGGTTTTTGCGATATCGGCCGAATAATCATCCTCACGCAGTATCTTAACACGGGATGCGGTGAAAACAGGCTTTACCGCCTTGTCAAAGCAGTGCTTTGCCGCTTTTCCCCCGGTCAGATCAAAGAGCGCGTTTTCAAAGAGCAGCCCCGTTTTTATGAGAGAGCGCCTGAAAAACGAGTGGATTTCATATATTAATCTCATTCGAATCTGTTTTCTTCTATCATCTTATGTTTCTTTTCCCACAGAGCGGGCGAAAGGTCAACATAATAGTTATGCGGGTTTTCAAATCTCTTGACCTCATCCCAGAGAGTTTCAAGCTGTGAGGCGCAGAAATCTCTTGTTTCGTCAGCGGATTTATACTTATAGATAATCTCGCCGCCCGAGATGACCGGCTCAAGCAGTTCCTTTGCGGTGTAGTTTGTGAAAGTCTTCTTTTTCCAGGTGAAGTCGGGATCAAAGAGGGTGAGGGGAGCCGAGAAATCAATAACTTCATCTGTGAATGCAATCAGATCCGCCTCGGCTTTGCCTGTTTCATTATCAAAGATTCTGTAAACCTTTTTGTCACCGGGCGTGGTGATTTTGGCAACATTTTCGCTTATTTTGATTTTGGGTATAATCTTATCGCCTTCCTCAACGGCAACGAGCTTGTAAACTCCGCCGAAAACAGGGCTTGAGGATGAGGTGATAAGACGTTCGCCCACGCCGAATGAATCTATCGCAGCTCCCTGAAGGAGCATATCCCTGATGATATATTCGTCAAGCGAATTGGATGCGACAATCTTGCAATCCGGATATCCGGCATCATCAAGCATTTTTCTTGCCTTGCGTGAGAGATAGGCAATATCTCCGCTGTCAATCCTGACACCCTTGGGGCGTTTGCCCAGAGGTTTGAGGATTTCATCAAAGCACTTTATCGCGTTGGGAATACCGCTTTTGAGAACATTATAGGTGTCTATCAGCAGAGTGCAGGCATCGGGGTATTCGAGAGCGTATGCCTTGAAAGCATCGTATTCGGTCGGGAAAAGCTGAATCCAGGAGTGCGCCATTGTGCCGAGCGCGGGAGTGCCGAACGCTTCGTCGCTTATGGTGCAGGCGGTGCCGATACAGCCGCCGATATACGCGGCTCTCGCTCCGTAAATAGCTCCGTCCCATCCCTGGGCGCGGCGTGAGCCGAATTCCATTATCGCTCTGCCCTGCGCGGCCCTGACTATTCTGTTTGCCTTGGTGGCAATCAGGCTCTGATGGTTAATGCACAGGAGCACCATTGTCTCAATAAACTGCGCCTGAATTACGGGGCCTCTTACTTTGACTATCGGCTCGCCGGGGAAAATCGGGGTACCTTCCGGAACCGCCCATACATCGCAGGCAAATTTGAAGTTTTTAAGATAATCGAGGAATTCTTCTCCGAAGCCTTTGCCTCTGAGATATTCAATATCCTCTGCAGTGAATTTAAGGTTTCCGAGATATTCGCAGAGCTGCTCCACTCCCGCCATGATAGCGAAGCCGCCCTTGTCGGGAACGGATCTGAAAAACATATCAAAAAACGCGGTTGTATCTCTGTACCCGTGTTTAAAGTAACCGTTTGCCATTGTGATTTCATAAAAATCGGTGAGCATTGTGAGATTTCTTTTAACATCAAATTCGCTCATATAGGCACCTCCGTCAGTCGTAAAATGAATGCAGGACATCGGGTTTCGGCACTGAAAAGCCGTGAAACCGTCAGCCTGTCGGCATATTTCTTATATTATATAATAATAAAGATAATAATTCAATAATAAAGTATGAATTTTTTGCATTCAGAAGATCTGCCGCTCCGGGCTTAGGCAGCTTTAAAAAGCAGCGTGTTTCCGCAAGAAATCCGGTTATTTGATTTTTCATCTGCCCGATACCCGATACCAACCGAAAAAGTGAGATGCCGCGGCGTTCCGCGTTAAAACATATGTTCTGATGTATAAAAATTCAAAAAATTCCGAAAAAATCCCAAAAAACACTTGAAAAATAAAAAAATGTGTGCTAAAATCAAGCCATGGGTTGTCATTCAGGGAAAAAAGTTGCATTTCAAAGCAAATTTGCGGCTATCCGGAGGTTAATATGAGGATCAGAAAACAGGCCCTCGGAGATAAAAACATTGTTGGTCCCAAAATTGAAGCGCGCAGAGTTCAGATGGGTATGAAACAGCGCGAATTACTCGAAGCATTAAACAAAAAAGGCATTGAGCTCAATGCTTCCGGCCTTTCGAAGATTGAGGGTCAGGTCAGAGGCGTTTGCGACTACGAGCTCAAAGCACTGGCAGAGGTTCTTGAAACAGACGTTAACGATTTACTTAAGTAAACACACATTATTTTGACATCTTCTTACCCCTTTATATACAACTCCTCAGTGAAACCGCACCGTATCAGGTGCGGCTTCGCTGTTTTATGGGTGTTGGACTTCACAGTTAAGCGATTTTTAATGCGGAATGATGAATGCGGAATGCGGAATTGATGGTCGCTTCGCTCCGAATATAATGGCTTGTGGGGTTCATTTGAATCTTGCAAGCCGTTTTCATCTTTACTGTGAAGCCTGGTCGTCTGATTTAAGAAAAAAACAAAATGTCAAGCGCGTAAACATCCGCCCGCCGTAAGGATATGCGGAGCATAATGCAATTATATCGCAAATCAAAAAGCCCGCGGATTCATGTGAACCGTGAGCTTTTACGTTTAAAGGTTTAATAGCTTTGCCCGAAGAGACTGTATATCTTTGCAAAAATCAAATCAAACAGCATCTGAATAAAGTTTCCTATCGGCACTGTTTTTGTCACGGCGGAGCGCGAGAGCAATTCGCTTGCTCCGCAGTTTTCACAGGTGCGGTATCTCAGTATCTCATCACCGGTGATATATGAATTGAAAGTATAGCTGTGGGGAGCCAGAGGCAGCTCGGTGTCGGTTATGACCTTTTCACACTGCGTGCAGACCGAGGAAACGTGGCCGTGAACGGAGCAGGTTGATTCCGATGTTTCGGTTACGGTCTGATGATTGCATTTTGTGTTTACGAAAATGTATGTGTTTCCGTATCCGGATGAAATCGTGCTGACCCATCTCGCTCCGTTGTGACGGAATGATTCGCCTTCATGAGCGGTGTATGCTCCGGCGCCGGAGCTCTCAAGCGCTACCCAGAATGTATTTGAGGATGATGCGCTGACCACAACGGCAAATTTTTCCGACGGGTTAAGAGGAATATCGTTGAATTCAAATGTATAATAACCGGTATTTTTGAGATATCTTGTCGCAGTGCCCGCCAGAGTGCCGCTTTCGGGATTTGTCGTTCCCGGATTCTTGTAAATCTTAACGGTGTAGTTTGCCTCGGGAGTATAGTTCAGTATGCCGACAGTTGAAATCAGCTCATAGCCCGATGATGTATAGATATTTGAATACTTGGTGCATGAGAGAAGCTGAACCGGTGTGATTCCGGTGTAGGAATAGTTTTTGTAATTCTCTTCAAGCGAAAGAGTGCTGAATGATGTGAATTCATCGAGTGAAGCATCGGCATAGGAAATCCAGAAATAGCCGTTATCCTTTGAGCCTGTGCCCCAGCTGTCTTTTATCAGCCATGCGCCGTCTGATCCAGGGTCGGTCTTGAAACGGGATGCGGGATAGTTATCATCCCAGCCGACAGCGGTTACGGCGTGATTGGACTGATATGCCGTATCACAGTAATATGAGTAATATCTGTGGCCGGATTCATATACCGATTTTTCAAACTGCTGCGCGTAGCAGAAGGAGGTCGTTACTCCTCCGTTTGAGATGATTGCCTGCTTTATCTCATCGGCTGTTTCAAGGAATTCGGCATCTTTGATCCCTCTGCCCGAGCTGTGAGTATATCTGTCGCTTTCGGTGAAGGGATACTGCTCATCATCGTATGGATAAAGCGGATAATCCGCGTCGTTGTTTATTCCCTCGGTGTTGGCGAGCGTGATAGCCGAATCCATTCTGTTTCCGCCGTATTCATAAGCATCGGCGCCGAGGTTCGTGCCGTCATTCGCGTTTGACTGACCGCTCTCATCCTTCGGGTTCAGAGCAAACCAGACAAGATGTGATTCGGAATAGTTGACTGTACTGTCCGATATACCGTTTGCGAGCTCATAGCTCTCAATTGCCGCCATGGTGGAGTGAGCCCAGCAGGTGCCTGTCTGGCCCTGATTTCTTACGGGGGTGACAAAGCCGTAATTGCGTGAGTCATACTGGGCGGGAAACGACGATTTCGCGTTGCGGGAGGGAGCTTTTGCATTTTTTTGCGCGGCCTCCTTTGCGCCCGGTATTTTATAGCTGTAAGGGTTCGAAGTATCTATCACGGCATATTCGGTATTCTCTTGCGCGGCGAATGAAACAATATTTGTAAAAGAGGTCAGACCGGTGAGCATCGCAGTGCTCATCAGTATGCATAAAATCTTCTTTACGGTGCTTTTCATTTCACCACGCTCCTTCTGTAATGCAGAGATGTTTTTATTTTAACACCTCGCTGTATTCCTGCTCTCTGAAGCCGACCAGGATTTTGCCGTCTGTAACGAGGATGGGCCTTTTGACGAGCATCCCGTCTGTGGCGAGCAGGTCAAGCTGCTCTTTTTCGCTCATTTCCGGCAGCTTCTCTTTAAGGCTGAGAGCCTTATACTGAAGGCCGGAAGTGTTAAAGAATCTTTTCAGCGGCAGGCCGCTGGATTTATACCATTTTTCAAGTTCTTTTCTCTTGGGTCTGTCTTCTTTTATATCACGCAATTCGTATTCAATTTTATTATCATCGAGATATTTCTTTGCTTTCTGACATGTGGTGCATTTTGGATAGCATAAAAACAGCATTGCGTAACCTCCCGTGAGTATTAAAGATTCGGTGTAACGCTGAAGCTGACAACTTTCTCGTTTTCATTGAAAAACGCGATTATTTCCTCAACAGAGAGATTATTGGGAAATTTAATAACAGCTTCATAGCGCGATTTCTCTCCGCTGTTTTCGATAGACACTTCTTCTATCTGGCCTTTCCATTCATCTATCTTTTTAAAGAATTCAGCTCTGTATTCACCGTTGTCTCGGATGCAGAAGTCGAGTTTGCAGTCGCTCAGAGCCTCAATGCCGAATTTGACTTTATGCATCGCAAACTGGATTATCATAATAACGACCATGGAGAAAAGACCTATCACATACATGCCCGCGCCTATTGCAAGGCCTATACCAGCCGTAGCCCAGATACCGGCCGCTGTGGTAAGTCCCTTTACGCTCGCGCCGTGTTTGAATATGACGCCCGCGCCGAGAAAGCTGATTCCGCTGACGACCTGAGCCGCTATGCGGGCAGTGTCGGCGCCTCTGACGCCCTCGGGCAGAGCGCCCGCTGCGGTGACCAGATCCATAAAGCCGTATTTTGAAACTATCATCATAAGAGCCGAGGCGCAGCAGACCACTATATGAGTCCTCAGTCCCGCGCTTTTGAGGCGTTTGCTTCTCTCAAATCCTATTGCCGCTCCGCAGAAACAGGCGACAATGATTCTTGCAAAGAAATCAAGATATTGCATTACCGGAATCTGCTGCAGAAAATACTGTACCGGTGTCATTTTATAATCTCCTTCCGGGGTTTTTATATAATATCATATTATATACTGATTGTAAGGAGAATTCAAGGTCAAATTCATCATTTTACACAAAATCGAAGAAAATAAGTGAATTTTTAATGTAAGAACGATGAAACCGTTAGGCTTCATCGTTCTTAAAACATTTATTATTTCAGTTTGTTTCTGTTCTGTATTTTTCCGCCTGCAGATTGAACATGTGTGCATAAGTGCCGCCCGTCTCCATCAGCTCGGCGTGAGTACCGCTTTCAATTATTTCGCCGTCAGCCATGACATATATTCTATCGGCGCCCACAGTTGTTGAAAGGCGGTGTGAAATGAATATAACGGTTTTGTTTTCGGCCGCTTCAAGCATGGCTTTATTCAGCTCGTATTCGGCAATGGGGTCGAGATTTGCCGAGGGCTCGTCGAGGATGGCATAGGGGCAGTTTTTGTAGAAGGCTCTTGCGACTGCCATTTTCTGGCTCTCTCCACCCGAGAGCATGGTTCCGTTTTCATCAAATTCACGCAGTATCTCCGTATCGGTACCGTTTTTCAAAGGCTTTGAAAAACCGCTGTGTCTGAGCGCTTTTTCGACATTCTCCCTGTCGGGATTCACGTCGAGCGCCACGTTTTCGCCTATGGTACACGCGTAGGTCTGAAAATCCTGAAAAACGGCGGAAAAGCGGTCTTTATGAGATTCAAGTGAAACATCCTTTATGTTTTTGCCGTCGATATATATTCCGCCCGAGGTGGGGTCATACAGGCGGAGCAGGAGGTTGGTAAGAGTGGTTTTGCCCGCTCCGTTATATCCGACAAGCGCTATTTTTTCATAGGGATGTATCGTAAGATTGATGTTCTTCAGAACCGGATGATCGCTGCCCGGATATGTAAAAGAAAGATTCTTTATTTCGATTGTTCCGGGCTTATCGCAGGGAGCGGTTTCCGTTCCTCCCTTTATTTTCGGCTCGCAGGCGAGAAATTCACGGTATTTCTCTATCATCTTGCCTCTTTCCGAAAAAACGGAGAGAGCCCATACGGTCAGGAAATTGACCGCGGCGGCAATCTGATAGGCGCCGTTGAAGCTCGCTACAAAATCGCCGGCGCTCATACTGTGCTTTACAAGCACGCAGTAGCCGAGATATCCGGGCAGTATCAGCATAAAGCCGAGAGCTTCTATGCCTGTTTCCTGAAGCCATGAGAAGAACGATATTTTTTTCCAGTATTTCTTCTGGTTGTCAATTACAGCGTCCGCCGCCTCATTGTATCTGTCTATAAGCAGAGGCTTTATATTATTCATGCGCACTTCCTTTGTGTAATCCTGAAGGTAAAAAATGCGCTGAAAGTAATCTGATCTGCGGTGAAGCTCGGCGTTATCCCTGCGTCTTCCCATCTGCAGATTGCCGACTTTGCGGCTCAGCGGCAGGAATATCAGTACGGTGGCGGCTATTATAAGCAGGCATACAGGGTCAATGGTGATAATAACCGCGCCGATTGTGAAAAAGACAACGAGCTCGGAGAAATAGTTTCTCACGAGATTGAGGAGATTCTGAATATTATCGGATGATGTCTCGATATTGAGTATGAAATTATTGTAAAACTCGGGGCTGTCATATTCCTGAAGATCCAGCTCGCGAGCCTTTTCATAAAGAATTCTGCTCAGTCCCATACCGAGCTTTTCCCTGGCTATATTCCAGTAGAATTCCCTGTAAATCCAGGATATCAGATGTGAGCAGGCGAGCACCGCGGCAATGGCGCCTACGGCAATCCAGATGCGGCTTAAGTCTTTTCCGCTTTCGACGATGTCAATCACATATTTTATTCCGAGTACGCTGATAAGACGTCCGGGAAGCCTCATGATAACTCCCCATATCATTTCGAGAATGACAAATAACGGAGAGATTCTGAACATCAGGCGGACAAAATAGACCATATTGCCTATCATCGAGACGGTTTCTTTACGCTTTTTCATTTCAGACCGCCTCCTCTTTACCGTAGGCATCCGCCTGGCGGTTAAACATATCGGCATATATGCCGCCCAGGGCGAGCAGCTCGCTGTGGCTGCCTCTTTCGGCAATCGATCCGCCGTCGAGAACTATGATTTTATCGGATATTACCGCACTCGACAGGCGGTGTGAAATATAGACCACCGCCTTCCCCTGAGTTGCCCTGACGAGGTTGTCATACATTTTGTATTCGGCCACGGGATCGAGAGCGGACGAAGGCTCGTCAAGCACCGCGATTTCAAAATTATGAGCGAAGAGACGCGCTGTGGAAAGCTTTTGATTCTCACCGCCCGAAAGACCGACGCCGTTTTTGTCAAATTCCTTTGTCAGCACTGTCTCGCCCCTGTCGGGAAGAGTTGAGATTTTATCCCACGCGCCGCTGTTTTTCATAGCGTCCTCTGCGGCTTTCTTATCGTTTTCATCGCAGACCCGGCAGATAACGTTTTCGTTTACGGAGAGCGCGAAGTTTCTGTAATCCTGGAAAACGGCTCCGAATTTAAGGCGGTATTCCTCGGTGTTGAATTCTTTTATGTTTATGCCGTTCCAGAGGATTTCGCCCTCTGTCGGGTCGTAGAATCTCATCATGAGCTTGACCAGAGTGGTTTTGCCTGCCCCGTTGAGACCGACAACGGCAAGTTTTTCGCCTTTTGAGAGAGTGAAGGAGACATCCTTTATCGAGTATTTCTCGGCGCCGAGATAGCGGAATGAGACATTTCTGAATTCAAGCGACTCAAATTCTCCGGGAGTTACCTTGCCCGGATTGACGCCGGGCTCATAATCGAAGAATTCCCTGAGATTGCTGAAATAAAGGGCGAGCTGGGAAATCTCGGTGAATGAGTTGACAAGCGAATTCGCCGCGTTATTGACCGAGTTGATGGAGCTTATTACAACCGAAAAAGCAGAGATTGTCATTTCGTCGGTATATATAAATCTGCTCGCGGCAAACGCGTAAGTGCCGACAGTCGGCAGAAATTCCGAAAAAAAGGAACTGACCGTGCTGTAAATGAAAAGAGGAACACCGTATTCCCTGAGAATCTTTATATTTGCTTTTACGGCGTTTTCAAATCTCTGCATCATCACGAGAAAAATATTTGAGGTGCGCATATCCTTGGAGTATTCGCGAAGGAACATTGTGCGCTTGATATAGGCCTTGATTCTCTCGTTTCCGGTTTTCTCAAGATCGCGTTTATAGACCTTGCGGCTCTTGGCAAGCTCAACTGCGAATACCGCCGCCGAAGGCAGTGTAAAGAGAAGATAGAGCGGATTTATCTGCAAAACGGTGAGCACTACGAGAATCATGGCGAATACGGTTCCGAAAAGAGAAGCGACATCAAGGCATATCACATGAAAATATCCTCTCTCCATTATATCGGTCGCGCGCTGATATCTGTCATAGAATTCCGGGTCTTCATAGCAGGCGACATCGAGAGAGCAGGCCTTTTTGAAAACCAGATTATTAAGTTTCTTGAGCACGACCTTTACAGACCTGTTGCTCACATAGCTGCCGTACCATGTCAGTGTCTTGCATAGAATTGAGACCGCAAGGAACATCAGCAGATATCTGATATACAGTGAAAAATCGCCCTTTCCGTCTATGACGGTGAGCAGAGTTTTAAGAAACAGGATGTTTTTGACATACATCTCGAAAAACGATTTTGTAAATGTGAGCAGAACAGCGCTCAGCGGAAGGCTTTTATCGGTTTTCCAGATAAGCTTCAGCGCCCACAGGGTGTTTTTTACAACGGGTGCCTTTTCTTTCTGAAGCTTGATATATCTCATTGTGTCACTTCCTCTCTTTCCTTATGAGATTATATCATCACCGCTTCTGAGAGTCAATTATTGAATACGCAGTTTAATTAAGCGGAAACGCATCTGCCCGCGTATGAAGGAACGCATTTGTTTCCGCTTGAAATTAAAGGTTGAAAATGCCCGCGCCTTATGATATACTTACAAAGCACTTTTTTAAAAAGTTGAATTACGGAGGAGTCAGAATGAAGGATTTTTCAAAGAAGGCGCTTGCGCTTTTTATCGCGATGATAACCGCTCTCACTTTTGTTCCCTGCGTTTTTGCCGGAGCGGTTCAGGCAAAATCGGAACTCTCCGGTCCTCTTCACAAGCATCTTGAGGATAACGCGATTCTGGGCTACAAATACAACAGCGATCAGGATTATTATTACTGCGACAGCCCGAATTCCTGGCAGAAGGCATTCGGATACACAAGGATTTACGATCTCATCGCGCCCTATGTTCTGCTTGAGTATGATTATGCGAGAGTCCATTTTACCTATGAAGACATAGACTGGATGATTCAGTTCTGGAAAGGGCAGTACGGTCTCATATTCTACGGTTCAGAAGTCGGCGTATATTATAAAGACCACGACGGCAAGGAAGATACCTATGCCACTCACTATGAGTGTGCCGGCGAAGGTGACTGGCCGATGATTCAGACAACGATGTTCCATGACGAAAATGGTGACGGCAACTATGTTGAAAGCCTTCACACGCCGTATGAAAAGACCTGGTGGAGTACAGGATTCAAGAGAGGCCATCTCAGACAGGAGGAGCCCGCGACAGAGCTTCGTCAGCAGGGTATCATAACCTTCAAATCAAAAGAAATGGCAGAGGCGTTTGCCGATGCATTTGAGGATTGCGGATTCACCAGAGTATTCAGCACTGCGGATTTGGATCTTGACTGCTTTGCCGTTGACGGAGAGAGTGTGCGCTATGTCTGGCAGAATAACTCCGAAGCGGAAAACACCATGCCGATCAAAATTGCGGCAGGTACCTTTATTTTCGCTAATTTCGGTCTGTTTATGACAGGGCTTCTGGCACTGCTTGCGGGCATGATGGGTATGGGCCTTTTGGCTCTTATAATTCTCTAAAATAATT
The DNA here is from genome assembly GCA_902796295.1 of Oscillospiraceae bacterium. Lineage (GTDB taxonomy): Bacteria > Bacillota > Clostridia > Oscillospirales > Acutalibacteraceae > CAG-177. The sequence goes on along the minus strand of CADBOL010000035.1, from coordinate 4,242 downwards.
TTATTTGCGGCTGCCGTATCTGCGGCAGCCGCTTTTCGCGCCCGAGGTTACACGTTCAATTATGGAAAACATTTTTATACGAAATCTTTACTTTTTTTAAAATAAGAGGTATAATAAACCGATAATGCTTCGTGAAAGGATATTTTTTACATATGATACAGTTTGAAGAATTGAGACTTTCGCTTCTCGAGTATTCGGAAAAACTCAAGCATCTCGGCGAGGCGCTCGGCATAGACAAGATGAACGCCGAGGTGTCGGAGCTTGAAAAGCAGACCGAGGCGGAGGGATTCTGGAATGATGTCGAGAATTCGCAGAAGATTCAGCAGAGAATAACAAAACTCAGAAACAAGATAAAGGCATATGAGAGTCTCTCCGGTGAATATGATGACGCCCTCGTACTTATCGAGCTTGCCGATGAGGCGGAAGATCTTGATATGCTTGACGAGTGCAGAGAGTCGGTGGACGGCTTTGTTCAGAAGCTTGAGGCGATGACACTGAGCACTCTGCTTTCGGGCGAATATGATAACAGCCCCGCGATTCTTACATTCCACGCCGGCGCAGGCGGCACAGAGGCGCAGGACTGGAACCAGATGCTTGTGCGTATGTATCAGCACTGGGCCGAGAAGCACGGCTTCAGCGTGAGTATGATAGACTTCCTTGACGGCGATGAGGCCGGTCTCAAATCCGCCGTTCTCAGGATAGAGGGCGAAAATGCCTACGGTTACCTTAAAGGTGAGATGGGTGTTCACCGCCTTGTCAGGATTTCACCGTTTGACGCTTCGGGCAGAAGACACACCTCTTTTGCTTCGCTTGAGGTTATGCCCGAAATCGACGATACGGTTGAGGTTGAGATAAATCCCGACGATCTCAAGATAGACTATTACCGCTCATCCGGCGCCGGCGGTCAGAAGGTCAACAAGACCTCTTCCGCTGTCAGAATAACACATATACCCACCGGTATCGTCTGCGCCTGTCAGGTTGAGAGAAGCCAGCATCAGAACCGCGAGGTCGCCATGAAGATGCTCCGCTCAAAGCTCATAGAAATCAAAGAGAGAGAGCATCTCGACAAAATAGGCGATATAAAGGGCGAGCAGCGCGAAATCGCGTGGGGCAGCCAGATACGCTCATATGTCTTTATGCCGTATACACTTGCGAAGGATCACCGCACGGGCTTTGAGATGGGCAATATCCAGGCGGTTATGGACGGCGATATTGACGGCTTTATCAACGCGTACCTCAAGATGGAATCGTTGAAAGGAAACGAGTGATTTGAAACGGTTTTTCGATTTTTTTGCGAGCCTGATAATGCTGATTGTCCTATCACCCGTTTTTTTGATTGTCAGCATCATAATAATCATTGATGACGGAATGCCCGTCATATTCAGGCAGCACCGTGTCGGAAAGGGCAACGAGCTGTTTTATATCTATAAATTCCGCACAATGAGAAACGGAACGAGAAATGTCGCGAGCGGAAGCCTGAGCGAATCGGGCGAATGTATCACAAGAAGCGGCAGATTTCTGCGAAAGACAAGTCTTGACGAATTGCCGCAGCTTATCAATATCCTTCAGGGAAGGATGAGCTTCGTCGGGCCGAGACCTCTGATTCCGGAAGAGAAAGAAATAAGAGAGCTCAGAGAAAAATACAATGTCTATTCCGTAAGGCCCGGTATGACGGGGCTTGCTCAGATTAACGGCAGAGATAACCTGACGGATGAGCAGAAGGCGGAATTTGACAGGGAATATATCGAAAATCACAGCATCATCATGGATATAGGTATAATGTTCAAAACTGTTATTGCGGTTCTTACCGGTAAAGATGTTGTTGAAGGAAAAGAAAAAACAGGCAAGAGGTAGAGATATGAAAAGAATTGCGGGAATCTGCGCGGTTTCGATTCTGGCGGTTGGGCTTGTGGTTTACGGAATCGTGAGCGTATCAAAAAAGAACAGACCTGTTCTTGTGGAAACACCCGGAACAGGAACGACAGATAACTCCGCTCCCGAGTATTACGGCCTGACTCAGGAAAACGCTTCACCGGAAGCTCAGGACGCTCAGAGTTACGGCGCGGGTGAATCACTGACCGATGCCGTTCAGGGTTATACTCAGGAAGTAGCCGGAAAGATAACGGATATTTATGAGGCCGCGACGACGGTTATTTCCTCATCGCAGCAGGGCGTTTCCGAAACAGCCGGCGGCAAATCGGTATTTCCGTGGAAAGACCGCGAGAGCACAAGCGAATCCTTATCGACAACCGCCGTTACTCAGGCACCGTCGTCTGTCACGCAGACTCAGCCGTCAACCACAGCCAAAGCGGCAGGCAAATATGAATACTCCGAATACGGGTTTAATCCGCAATACATAGATATAAGCGAATTCAATGACAGCAACTATGAGCTGGTGCTTATAAACAGAGATTATATTATTCCCGACGGATATGTTCCGAAACTCGCATATGCGATAACAGGTGACACAAACAGCAAAAAGCTCGATTACAGGGTGGCGCCCCACTATAACGAAATGTATCAGGCCGCCGCGAAAGACGGCATTTATCTCACCACCGTGTCGGGGTACCGCTCATATGAGCTTCAGAAAAATAATTTTGAGCGCAAGATAGGCGTTTATGTTAATCAGGGATACGGCAGAGCCGCGGCGGCGCAGAAAGCGGCGACGATTATCCTTCCGCCCGGAACGAGCGAGCACAATGCGGGCCTTGCGATGGATATAATCTCTCTTGAGCAGAATTTTGACCAGACAGCCGCCTACAGATGGCTTGACAAGCACGCTCAGGATTACGGATTTATTCTGCGTTATCCCAAGGACGAAAGCGTTACAAAGATAATTTACGAACCGTGGCACTGGAGATATGTCGGCGTTGAAAACGCGAGAAGCATAAAAGCAAGCGGCCTGTGCCTCGAGCAGTGGCTCAGACTGCACCCCGCTCACTGACATACAACGGCAAACCCGGAAAAAGCAAATAATATCCGATTGGAGTGAATAAGAATGAAAGCAAGCGAGAGCGTAAAAAACTACCCTTCCGAGAGAAGGATGTACTCGAACTATGTATTGAGAAACATTAAAAAAATATGTAAAGAGATAGGCCCGCGCTGCGCGGGAAGCGAAAAGGAGCTTGAGGCGCAGCAGTGGATGGCAAAGGAGCTCGAAACCACCTGCGATGAAGTAAAGATCGAAGATTTCAGGCTTTCTCCCTGGGCGTTTATGAGCTGGGTTCAGCTTACCGTGTTCTTTACAACTGCGGCGGCGGTGCTTCTTTTCCTGACGCATTTTCTGCCCGCGTTTGCCCTTTATCTTACTGCGGGAGCAGTCGCGCTCGTAGTTATAGCTCTGTTTTTTGTTATCACCGAGTTTCTTTTCTATAAGCAGACTCTTGATCCGTTTATGAAAAAAGCGACCTCTCACAATGTCGTTGCCGTCAGAAAGCCGACAGGCGAGGTCAAGAGAAGAATCATATTCAGCGGTCATGCCGATTCAGCCCCCGAGTGGAGATTCACCTACTGGGGAGGCCCGAAGCTTGTGCTTCCCTCAATCGCGCTCGGTCTCGGCGGAGCGTTATTCACGCTTGTTGCGAATATCATAGCTCTTGTAATGATTATCCGCGGAGCCGCGGCAGATGAGAGCAGACTTATCTGGATTCTCTCAATAGTTGATGTATGCCTTATACCGGTATTTCTCTGGTGTCTCCTTTTCTACAACAAGAAAAGGATAGTCGAGGGCGCTAATGACAACCTCACAGGATGCCTTATTTCCATGGCGGTGCCGAGGTTTATGCAGGATCACGATATCCGCTTTGAAAACACAGAGGTCATGGTGCTCTGCACCGGTTCGGAGGAAGCGGGTCTCAGAGGAGCGAAGGCCTTCTGCAAAGCCCACGCGGATGAATTCAAGGCGGAGAAGGATGTCGAAACAATTTTCTTCGGTCTTGACACGGTCAGGGATTATGATTTCATGACAATCTATCATAAGGATATGACGGGCACGGTTCACAACAGCGAAGAGGTTTCAAAGCTGATGTATGAGGCGGGTAAGCTCTGCGGTCTTGAACTTCCCTACGGCAGCGTATTCTTCGGTTCATCGGATGCCGCCGCCGTTACCCAGGCCGGTATCAAAGCCGCCTGCTTCGCCGCTATGGATCCGGCTCCCGCGCGCTATTATCACACACGCCTTGACACAGCCGACAATATGGAACTCAAGACAATCGAGGCGGGCGTTGACCTTGTGCTCAACAG
>CADBOL010000034.1 GCA_902796295.1 Oscillospiraceae bacterium | reverse complement strand
TTTTTCGTCGGCGCGTCGTCGGCGAAAAGGGCATATCCGGATATTTATCCGGGAAAGGCGAAAAAAGAAAATCCCCTCGAAGCTGTTATGCTTCAAGGGGTCATGGCGGAGAGCAAGGGATTCGAACCCTCGGAACGTTTATGGCGTTCACACGATTTCCAATCGTGCTCCTTCGACCAGCTCGGACAACTCTCCAACTGTTCAAATGCCTGTTTATTATACTTAAATATTTCAAAAAAATCAAGCCCAAATTTCAAAAAATATTTAACAGTAAAAATCCGCTTATCTCAAGCTGAAACGACAGCCTTCCGGGTATCTGATTTAAGTCTTTTGAATCCGCATAAAACTAAAAAAATTGAATTCTTTTATAAATTATATCTTGTAATATGAAATAATGTATGTTAAAATCTATAATAGATTTTAGAAGGGCCTATAATTGTATGCCGATCTGTGACATATTTAATGAAAAGACAGCTTATAACTGCGGGCAGGTTTATATCTGCTCTTGGTTTCGTGCCCTTAATTTGAATGCTTAATCTGCCATACGGTTTTTCCGTGTGGCTTTTTAATTGTTTTGTGTTTGCTGAAACTTCAAATAAAAAACAACGGAGGTAATTTATGAAAAAGATTATTGCGATTTTCCTTTGTGTCGCGCTTCTTGCGGGAACTCTGGTGCTTGGTATTACAGATTTCCCGTTCATCACAAAAGCGTCGGCAAACGACGATAAGGTAAGTGAGGCGTCCACTCCCAATGTGACTGAACCGCCCGGATTCTCGACCGCAAAAGACCCTTATAAACTTATCGGGACCAACAATACCAAGACGCTTACCGCCCAAAGCGAGCTGATGGTTAATATCAGTGATCATAATACAAGCAACGACTTCAGCTACGCTCTCGGCGACAATTTAAAACTCAACAAGATAACCGGTGATGATGCGATTGATATGAATGCCCAAAGCGCATACTGGGGAAGCACAGACGGCAAAACCGGCACTGTCGGCTCGGTGTATTATATGAGATCCGCTGCTCTTGACTCCGACGGCGACGGCACCCGTGAATCGGTAATTTATATCGGATGGGATAAAAATGCGTCAGGAAATAACGGCGGTGAAAAGATTGTTGCCTGGGTTGTCAACACCTTTACAAAGCAGCAATCTGCCAAAGTCCGCGTCTGTCACTCTGCGGCCGGTATTGATGATTTACCAACAAATGACGCAACATATCAGGCACTCAACTTTTTCAGCATCACGGCGGGCGACTTCAACGGTGACGGCAAAGAGACTGCTTTTGCGGCTGTTCCCGGTAAAAACGGATCCAACGCGAATCCCTGCCTTGTTCAGCTCTCTGTTTCGGGTAATCCTAGTTCGGGATATACTGTTTCGGTCGGGACGATCGGCTATACCAATTATATGCACTCGGAATATCGCAGAAGCAATATCCTTGACACCGGCAACTATTACGACTTGCTCTCTACTTTGATTACATCCGGCGACTTTAACAGCGACGGCATAGATGATATTGCTGTTCTCAGCTATACCAATGAAACATCCAACAAATATAGCGGCGAAAATACGAGAGGCCGCTACACCCCATTCCTCTCTGTCGGTTACGGTTCAAGTAACGGCATTCAGACAGACCCGAGCAGCACAGTCTGGGTTGAAAAACAAATTCAGGGCGACAGTAACCACTATGAGATTCCGCTTGCAGGTAACGTTATCGGAGCTGATATAGATAATGACGGCAGAGATGAGATTGTTGTTGCCGGTTATTATTGTAAGACAGAAAATGACAGCGGTTGGAGAATGGATGACAGCTCCAGGTCTGCAAATAAACTTGTTTGCTTGACTTATAAGAATTATTCAGGTACTGCTCTCACCCCTCTGTCAGCCGGAACTCCTGCAGCTAATAACTGGACAAAAGGAGACGCTGACACCGGTATCTGGTGCGGAAATGGAGCAACAAGCGCTTGGTGCTGGCAGCCGATCGGTCTGGGCGCGGCAGCTCTTGACGGAATCGGAAAGAGGAAATATCTGTTTATCAGCGGTGACATATATCAATATAATTCGAACAGTAATTCGCTGACGTTTTTGAAAACTCCTGCTTATTTTGACGCATGCGATGACTTTTCCGGAGGCTGGACTGTCAGTGTTAATTTCATAAGCGATGTCGCCAACGGTGTGTTTGACGGTAATGTCAATTCGGTCGAACAGTTCGCGGTTCTTGTGGGTATGAAACAGAACTCCACAGAAGCTTACCGTTACTTACTCGGTATTATAGGCAGAAGAGACACATCCAGCGGCAGGGAGTTTTACTGGAACGATATTGAAGACGGTCAAAAATTCGGAGGAGGCAACCAATACTCAGGAAGCATTGAAGCCGTTGACTGCGACAACGATATGATCAAGATCAGATTCAACCGGAAGGATTACGGATGGACCGATCCCGATGTTGTCGCGATTCTGCAGGCGGCTCCGTATTTCGGCGAGCTTGGCGGCAGCGACGGCTCGACTTCAATTGAATTTTCTACCAGCTATGAGTCGGAATACGCTCACAGCGTTACTCAGTCGCTCGGCGTTGGCGCTTCAGTCTCACTCGATTTGGAGGTAATTGAGGCTGAAATCAAAGCCGGTTATGAAGGCGAGTGGTCCGAGACCACTTTCAACAATCAGGCAACCGCCTATGCTTTTCAAATTAGCACCGATGATGACAACAACAAAGTTATAATCCGCAGAACCCCCGCTTTCTATTTCGGCTATGATGTCTGGGATCAGGAAAACAAAACATGGAAAGAGGACGCATATCATATAGATGTCATCAAAGACGCACAGTATTATGAATTCTCAATAGAGGAATACAATACGTTTGTTGATATTTACACCGAACAAATGACGGCGGCACACGGGAACAATTACTCCAAAAAGCTTAATAAGATTACCGATTCCAATGCTCCGTATCTGGTTAACAATATAGGTAATCCTTTTGCTTATGAAGAGGGTCAGATAGGCACTTTAACCGCCGTGCTCGGTCACAGCGGCGGTTCACAGTCTATCAGCTATGAAAGTTCAGTCGGTACCGGTACCACAACTTCGGAATCAAGCGCCTTCACCTTTGAATATGCATCGGCGGGCGGCGCCCCGATGGCGAAAATCGGTGTTTACGGCAGCATCTCTTATGCTGACGGTTACGAAACAACCCAGACCGTTGTCACCGGCACGGGAACATCCGGTGAAGTACCTAATTTGAACAGCGCGAATATTTCCGCAGAGACCGGCTCGCCCTCAAGTCTTGTCGATCAATACGGTTTCACCTGGTCGTTCGGACAGTGGCCTCTTTCCGGTGTAGTAGACGGCAAGCAAGTTCCGGTTTACGGCTATAAACTGACGGATATTTCAGGCCCCGCTCCCAGAGTAACCGACCTTGCTTATGAAGTGACAAACGGCGGAACGGACCTTTCATTCACCTGGAGTGAACCCGATACAGCTGATAATGTTGAAATAGCCGGATATTTTCTCTATATGTCTGTTGACGGCGGCACATTCACAAAAGTCAGCGATGAAATTATCACCGATACTGAGTTTACACTTACACAGGATCTTTATGACCGCACGAAGGGCTTAGAGTTTGCGGTAACCTCGGCAATCGAGAAGCGATATCCGAATGACGAGATATATTATTCCGAAGGTATGTTATCCAACCACTGCCATTTCAACGGCGATCTCAACGGTAAATCAGCTTATGAAATCGCTCGCGAAGAGGGATTTGACGGAACTCTTGAAGAATGGCTTGAATCCCTTAAAGGCGCTCATGTGACCAGCGTTGAGAAGACCGGTACCAGCGGTCTTGTTGATACATATACCGTTTCATTCTCGGATGGCTCCTCTTCATTCTTCACCGTAAC
>CADBOL010000033.1 GCA_902796295.1 Oscillospiraceae bacterium | reverse complement strand
TGTCAGCTTGTTTTCTTCGGCAACATCATCATTGCCCTTTTCATCCCAATCGTACTCGGCTACAAGTTCAAACAAAGGACCAGTAACCGTAGCGTTTGAGCAGTTGAATTCAACCTCTGTAAGTGACTTCAATCCTGCGAAAGCAGAACGGTAAAGTGTAAGTTCTCTGAAATAATCAGGTAAAACAAGACCGGTAATGGCATTGCTTGAATTTCTGAATGCAAGATGCTGAATTGAAAAAACTTTATATGTTTTACCGGTCTGAGAATCAGTCAATTCGTTGGGGATTGTATATTTCCCTCCAGCATAGTTGTCAGAATTCACCAAATCAGACGTAAATGTTGCAACTATACTTGCTTTACCTGAATTTACGGTGAAGAAGATGCCGGCACTTTCATCATAAAAAACATAGTTCTTCGGATCTTCGGCTGAGGCTTTTATCTCGAGCAGCGAACCGAAATCAATGCCCGGAAGGACAGATAAAATCCCCGAGCTGAGCAACAGGACGGCCGCGAGCAAAACGGCAACAGCCTTTGTGGAAAGCTTGTTTTTCATAATTAAATCTCCTCTGCAATAGTTTTCTTGAATAACAGAATCATCCATGTGCACATATGTACACTATTCCATTTTTGCTATTATATTTTAACAAAGAATATATAATATGTCAAGAATAAATTTTGTAAAGTTTTGGGGCTTTACATTATGCTTCATTTCTTCTTTTCCGGCTTCCATCCGGAGCCGAATCTGTCTGTCTTTTTATCGAGCGCGAGATTTACCGAGGCGTCATAATCGCAGTGTCTGAAAACCGGGATTCCGTCCTCGATAATCATATATGTCGCCGCCTGATACGCGCGCTGATCCGGGCCTTTGCCGTAATAGAGAGTGCCCGGGTTGTAAACGAACCTGTCATCGGCAAGATGAAACACGCTCGCGTAGTGTGAATGCCCGATAATAAAACATTTTTTTGCGGCATCCGGATATGCCGAAAACCTCTGCCACCTTGTATCAAAGGCACGGAGCGAATCTCTCTTTATAACCGAGAGCAAAAACTGATTTTTTCTCTCAATCGTATTGTATGCGTGACGGACACAGTAAGTGATTCCGTCCGCCTCAAAATCAAGTGTCCGAGGCAGGGAAGAGAGATATTCAATATCCTCTTTCGTCACATTCTCAACGGTGAATTTTGTGAAACCGATTGCCCTCTCACCCGATTTGAGAGTCGCGTTTCTCACAATCTCAAGATCGTGATTGCCGCATACCGTCGGTATATTGAGTTCCCTGAATCTCTCAATCACCTCATGGGGGAAATATCCGTAATTCACAAGGTCTCCCGCGCAGATTATCTTATCCGCGTCCGCCTCTTTTTCGAGCACGGCGTTGAGAGCGAAAATATTCGCGTGCACATCCGAAATAACAAGTATTTTCATATAAAAACCCCGTTTTGTTTCTTTTCTTCTGCTATATTACATTATCTTTGCGGCAAATGCAAATCAAATATGATGTGTATTTTCAACAATAAAAAACGCCGGTGCGAATGATATTCATTAATTATGCGAGAATATTCATGATTTATGCATTTTTTCTTGACTTTATGCATTAATTAATGTATAATCACTGCATATTATACAATCAGGGGATTATTATGACAAAAGTTTTCATTGACGGCAGCGCCGGCACTACGGGTCTGAGAATCTACGGGCGCCTCGCCGAAAGAAAAGACATTGAACTCATTAAACTTGAGGAAGAATTCAGAAAAGACACCTCAGCCCGTAAAGAAGCTCTCTTTTCGGCGGATATTGCTTTCCTGTGCCTGCCCGATGCCGCGGCAATTGAGGCGGCGTCGCTCGCCGAAGGCAGCAACACCGTTATCATTGACACTTCAACGGCGCACCGCTGCGATGACGGCTGGGCTTACGGCTTCCCCGAGCTCACCGGACAGAGAGAAAAAATACGGGAATCTAAAAAAATTGCAAACCCCGGCTGCCACGCGAGCGGATTCATTTCACTCGTTGCTCCGCTTACGGAAAACGGCATCCTGCCGGAAGACACGCTCCTCACCTGCTTCTCGCTCACCGGTTATTCGGGAGGCGGCAAAAAGATGATTGCGGAGTATGAGGGAGATGAGAGGGATGAATTGCTTGACGCGCCCCGTATGTACGGGCTGACACAGAGCCACAAGCATCTCCCGGAGATGTCAAAATACTGCTCTCTTAAGAATCTGCCCGTCTTCTGCCCCGTGGTCGCTCCTTATTACAGCGGGATGGAGGTCACCGTGCCTCTTTTCCGTGAAATGATAAACGGCACGGAAAATGATATAAAAGAAATATACAAATCATATTACGGCTCAGGACTGATCAAATATTCGGACTGCGACGAAAACGGCTTTGCCTCCGCCGGCTCGATGAGCGGCAGAGATGATATGACGGTTTCGGTATTCGGAAACGGTAACAGGATCCTGCTTGTCTCGAGATTTGACAATCTCGGCAAGGGCGCCTCGGGCGCGGCAATTCAGAATATGAATATTGTATTGAATATTGACGAAAAAACAGGACTTCAGGAGAAATAATTATGAAACTTATTGACGGCGGCGTATGCGCCGCGAAGGGCTTCACCGCGGGAGGAATTCACTGCGGTATACGCAAGAACAAAGACAAAAAAGATTTATCACTGATTTACAGCGAAGTGCCGGCTGCGGCTGCGGCGGTATATACAACCAATCTCGTCAAGGGAGCTCCTCTCACGGTGACGAAGAAGCATATATCCGACGGATTTGCTCAGGCGATAATCTGCAACAGCGGCAACGCAAACACCTGCAATGCCGACGGCATGGAAATCGCCGAGAAAATGAGCGCTCTTACGGCGGATGCGCTCGGAATCAAAGCGGATGACATTGTTGTCGCCTCTACCGGAGTAATCGGCGAGAAGCTTGATATCACTCCCATTGCGCAGGGTATCCCCGGGCTTGTGAAATCCCTTAAAAAGGACGGAAGCGCGGACGCGGCAGAAGGCATCATGACCACCGACACAGTAAAAAAAGAGGTATCTGTCGAGTTTGAAATAGGCGGAAAAACCTGCAGGATAGGCGGAATCGCCAAGGGCAGCGGCATGATTCATCCGAATATGGCCACAATGCTGGTATTCATAACAACAGATGCCGCAATTTCACCCGATATGCTTCAGAAGGCGCTCTCGGGAGATATTAAGAATACATTCAATATGGTTTCCGTTGACGGCGACACTTCCACAAACGATATGGTGACCGTACTCGCAAACGGTATGGCAGGCAACGAAGAAATCACCTGCGAAGGTGAAAACTTCTGCGTCTTTATGAAAGCTCTCAACACAGTGACGATGAATCTCTGCCGGAGGATTGCCGGCGACGGCGAGGGTGCGACAAAGCTGCTCGAATGCAGGGTCAGCGGCGCCGCCGATGATCAGACGGCAAAGACTGTCGCAAAGAGCGTCATCTGCTCATCTCTTCTCAAGGCCGCTATGTTCGGAGCGGATGCAAACTGGGGAAGAGTGCTCTGTGCCATAGGATACAGCGGAGCGGATGTTGATCCCGATAAGATTGATGTCGCTTTCAGAAGCTCAAAGGGAGAAATCAAGGTCTGCGAAAACGGGGCGGGTATCCCCTTCAGCGAGGAAACAGCAAAAGAAATCCTTCTTCAGAAAGAAATCGAGATTCTCATAAACCTTAACAGCGGAGAATTCTCATCTGTCGCGTGGGGATGCGATCTAACGTACGACTATGTAAAAATAAACGGTGACTACCGTACCTGAGGTAAATGATATGCTCAAAGAATACACAGCAAGCGAACGCGCAAACGATATCATAAACGCTCTGCCTTACATAAAAAGATACACAGGCAAGATAGTAGTGGTGAAATACGGCGGAAACGCCATGATAAATGAAGAACTGAAACACCAGGTAATGCTTGATCTCGTTCTGCTCTGGACCATAGGAGTCAAGGTCGTGCTTGTGCACGGCGGCGGCCCCGAAATCAGTTCTCTTATGGATAAACTCGGCAAAAAGAGCGAATTCGTTGACGGCCTGAGAGTTACAGACAAAGAGACGGTCGATATAGTTCAGATGGTGCTCGCCGGCAAAGTCAATAAGACTCTCGTCAATTACCTCGAAGAGAAAGGCGCCAAGGCAATAGGTCTCTCCGGTATGGACGGCAGGCTTATCGAAGCGGAGATTAAAGACGAGCGCCTCGGCTATGTGGGTGAGATAACAAAAATCAATCCCAATCCGGTTCTCGATCTGCTTGAAAAGGGGTATATCCCCGTTATCTCAACGCTCGGCTGTGACAGAAACGGCAACACTTACAATATAAACGGCGACACAGCCGCGGCAAAAATAGCAGGCGCTCTCAAAGCCGAGAGATTCCTGCTCATGACCGACATCGACGGTGTGCTTAAAGACAAGAATGACCCGGGCACACTCATCCCCGAAATATCAAAGGAAGAGGCGGAGAAATACTATGCCGACGGCACAATTTCCGGCGGTATGATTCCTAAAGTGCAGTGCTGCTTTGACGCCATCGATGAAGGCGTGAAAAGCGTTGTTATAATGAACGGCACAGTCCCTCACTCAATTGTCATAGAGCTTCTTACAAATGAGGGCGCCGGCACAATGTTTAACGGAGAAACAAAATGAATATTTTTGAATCAGATAAAGAATACATTGCCTCAACATATAACAGGTTCCCCGTTCACCTCGTGAGCGGAAAGGGATCTCTCGTATATGATGAAAACGGTAAAGAATATATCGACATGGGCAGCGGAATCGGAGTCACATCATTCGGATTCGCGGATGACGAGTGGCAAAAAGCAATAACAGCGCAGATTGCAAAACTACAGCACACATCCAATCTTTACTATACCGATCCCTGCGTGACACTCGCCCGTAAGCTCTGTGAAAAAACGGGAATGAGCAAAGTGTTCTTTTCAAATTCCGGCGCGCAGGCAAATGAATGCGCTATCAAGGCGGCAAGGAAAT
>CADBOL010000032.1 GCA_902796295.1 Oscillospiraceae bacterium | reverse complement strand
GGTTTGACGCCGATTTTGTCAAAAGCCGCTTTGGCTTCAAGACCTATAACGCTCTGGTGAAGGAGCACCTGGTTGAGCACCGAGCCGAGAACATAGCGGTAGCCGGGAGTGGATACTGCGACCTCAACCGCCTCTGAAATGGCGCAGCCGAGAGAGCCGTTAGTGCCGGGATGCTCGGCAAGAATCTTTTTGCCTACCTGTGTTGTTTCGGAGGGGGAGGGAGTGACGGATGCGCCGTAGGTGCGCATTACTTCGCGGCGGAAGGGCTTCTGCTCATAGGAAACCTTAACCATGAATACTTTACAGTCAAGACCGAGATAGGCGCATGCCATCGAGAGAGCCGTGCCCCACTGGCCTGCTCCGGTTTCGGTTGTAACGCCCTTGAGGCCCTGCTTCTTTGCGTAGTATGCCTGGGCGATAGCGGAGTTGAGTTTGTGTGAGCCGCTTGTGTTGTTGCCCTCAAATTTGTAATAAATCTTTGCGGGAGTGCCGAGCTTTTTCTCAAGGCAGTATGCTCTTACAAGCGGTGAAGGTCTGTACATTTTGTAGAAATCCTTGATTTCATCGGGGATTTCAAAATATGCGGTGTCGTTATCAAGCTCCTGAGCAATCAGCTCGTCGCAGAATACGGGGGAAAGATCCTGAGCGCTCATCGGCTCATGTGTGCCGGGGTTAAGGAAAGGTGCGGGTTTCTTTTTCATGTCTGCGCGGAGATTATACCATGCTTTGGGCATCTCGTTTTCTTCAAGATATACTTTGTAAGGGATGTTTTCGATAGCCATAGTGATAATTCCTTTCATCATTTTTTATTTTCTGCTTCCGTATGGAAACGATTTACCGTTTTTCCGGGACAAAACAAAAAACCTGCCCCGACATTTGCCGGGACAGGATATAATCCTGCGGTACCACCCTGCTTGGTGCTTTCGCACCCACTCAGCGCATACTCGATGGTATGCTGCTTTTTTGTCACGGAGAAGCTTACTCCGTCTCACATACTCTGATTGCTCATTTCTGATCGCCCTCGGAAGCCCATTCGGATTCATGCTTTATGCCGTGATTGCAGCACCCACGGCTCTCTGGGATAAAGGGAATGAATCTTACTCACTCTTCCTCATCGGTTTTCATCACTATATCACCGTTTTTTCGGCTTGTCAAGCATTTTTTCAAAAATTTTCCGATTTTTTTCGGAGTGCCCGAAGCCTTGAAAATAAAGAATCAAACAGCTTTTTAGAGTATATTATTAATAAAGCATAGTGACGATATCAACGCATTTGTCGATTCCTATCGCTGCGCTGTTAAGCGTGATATCGTAGTTTTCGCTCGCTCCCCACTTGATATCGGTGTAGAAATTATAGTAGGCCGCCCTGCGCTTGTCTTTATCCTTAAGACGCTTGACGGGATCTACCGGGCTTTCGCCGTACTGCTCCACAATTCTTTTTGCCCTGTCTTCCATATCGGCAAAGATAAATACCCTGACTATATCCTGAATATCTTTCAGAATATAATCCGCGCATCTGCCGACCATAACGCAGGGGCCTTTTTCCGCCATTTCCCTGATTATGCGGCACTGCATTGCCCAGACCTCGTCCTGATGTGAAAATCCGCTTAAATCACGGCTGTTGAGAGCGCTCGTGAACCAGTTTGTGCCCGAAGCGTATTCGCTTTTATCCTTGATGTATTCGTGCGAAAATCCGCTCTGCTTCACGACCTCATCGATTATCTCGGAATCATAGCAGGGGATTCCGAGCTTCTGCGCGGCGAGCTTTCCTATGGTGTGTCCGGCTGAGCCGAACTGTCTGCTGATTGTGATTATCCTGTTCATTTTTACCTCCCCGGTTTAACCCGACAGTCTGCTGTTATAGAGTGTTTCGTAAAATCCGTGTTTATTCATAAGCTCTGCGTGAGAGCCCTGTTCAATAACTTTTCCGTTTTTCATAACGAGGATTATATCGGAATTCTTTATCGTTGTCAGACGGTGAGCCACGATGAAGCTCGTTCTGCCCGCCGTCATACGCGCAAAGGCTTTTCTGATATTGATCTCGGTTCTTGTGTCTATTGAGGATGTCGCCTCGTCGAGGATCAGAGCCGGCGGCAGCGAAAGCATTACTCTCGCTATGCAGAGAAGCTGTTTCTGCCCCTGAGAGAGCCCGGAAACATCATCGGAAATCACGGTGTCATAGCCTTGCGGCAGTCTTGAAATAAAGCTGTGCGCATAGGCGGATTTTGCGGCTGAGATTATCTCTTCTCTTGTCGCGTCCGGTTTGCCGAGAGCGATGTTTTCGGCGACGGTTGCTGTTTTGATCCAGGTTTCCTGCAGCACCATTCCGTATCCCTCGCGCAGCGACTTTCTCGTTATATCCCTTATATCAACATTGTCGATCGTTATCTTTCCGCTGTCAACATCATAGAAACGCATGAGAAGATTGATAATTGTCGTTTTGCCGCATCCGGTCGGGCCCACTATCGCAATCTGCTCGCCGCGG
>CADBOL010000031.1 GCA_902796295.1 Oscillospiraceae bacterium | reverse complement strand
GAGCCACAGTAGCAAATATTATTCTCTTTTACACGGGGCGGTACGCGCTGCTCTCCCCTCAGAAACATGGTCGTCTCACTTGCTTGAAGCGCGACGTGATACTCCCTCTGTTTCTTCACCTCACCGCTTCGTCGTCACAAGCTTCATATCTTTCGCACCCGCGCCTGTTAAACTTGATACGCGGGCTCTCAATCATTCCGCTGCTCCTCCTCTCCCCAAACAGTCTGCGACTGCCCGGGGGCCCCGGATTAACACAGGACGCGCATCGGCGGTTCGCCCAACTGAGCCACAGCAGCAAGTGTAATGATTACAACAGTGGAACGCTCACACATTATACTTTATTTTATTCAATATTTCAAGTGTTAATTTCAAAAAATGAAAAGTGCCGGCGATGCTATAAAAACAGGCTTTTTCGGCCGTTTTGTTTGTAATACCTTACAAATTTTATATTTCCGTTGTTTTAAATCCGTAACAGTTAATTCATATTTTTCGCGGAATGTGATTAATTGATGTCATTTTATACTAAATATCTGCCTTTTCTTCAAAAATTCAGTAAAAGTTGCAAAAAACGGAGCACTCCAAAACTTGTGCATATAGCACAAAACAGAGTACGGTTCATTGTGCATTATGCCTTGACTTTTGCGAAAATGGTGCTATAATGGAGCCATCAAGGAAAAAGGAGGTACTTAACAATGACTAAGTACGATAAGGAACTTGAATTAACTCTCATCGAAGAGATCGCAAATGACAAAAGATTTTTCTCCTGGAGTAAGCTTCTGAAGATTATGGCTCTTGAGAATTTACTTGCAGGCAGATAATCTGCCGTCCCCGCAAGCAGCCGGCTCTGCCGGTTTTTAATACCGAAGCGAAAGCTTTGGAGTCTGAATTTCACAGCCTGCCGTACAAGCGAAGTACGGCAGGTTTTTTTCGCCTTTTTGTTTTTAGTGGCGTAAGAGATTGATACCGGAATACTGATGGCGCGAAATATTAAAAGGCAGACCGCTTATGATATTGTTCTGAATATTAAAATTGACAGTTTTGATTTCAGGTGCTATTATATATTACAGTATATATATAACAATCCGCATAAATTTATTCTGTGGGGTGGTTTGTTGAATTTATATCTGGTTTCAAATATTATAACGTGTGTCTGCGCATTTATCGGCTTTATCTTCGGGGGAATAAAGTTTTTCGCTCCGAGGAAGGCGCTTTATGCTCAGATGATTACTTTTGCAGCCGGGTGTATGGGGTTCGGCCGTCTGTATCAGATTGTCAGGATTCTTACGGGGGGCAATATTCTCGGAGAATTCCAGCTCGGCGTTCTCGGAGTTATCGGAAGTCTGGTCTTTCTTTTTTCCGCTAATTTCGGCCTGATGGATACTCTTGCCGATGACGGCTCAAAGAAATTTCTGAAATACAGGATTATTCCTGCCGCAGCTCCGGCTGCAGCGGTTGCATTCTATGTTGTCTTTTTTGTTTTCTCCGATATTGAGACAATTCCGCTGATTGTTGCGGGCGTAGTCACTGCGATTGTTTCGGCCGCCTCATATTTTAATCTCAAGCATCTGATTTTCCCCGATGTTGATTACGGAGTTATAAACTGCCTCAAGCTTTATAATCTTCTGGCTCTTATATTTGAGTTTCTCTGCCTTGCGGAGATGTTTGCATATATCCGCGATTACGGGACTTTAGCTCTTGTGACCGGTATTCTTACGGGAATTGTTCTTCTGATTATGACACCGGCAGTTGAAAGGGGGATAAAAAAATGGACAACCTGATTTATACTCTCTTTGTCTGTACGGTTGCGCCGCTGATCCTCATGCTTCTCCTTCTTCAGAAAAGGTCAAAGCTGATTGTATCATATATGATTATCGGTATTTTTGTCTCTCTTTTTGTTTCGGAGCTCAATACGATTCTGCTCGGCTTATTCAACGATGATATGCTGTATGTGACAACAGCAATTACCCCTATATCGGAAGAGATTGCCAAGGCGTTTCCCGTTCTGATTTTCGCGGTCTTATTCTCAAATGACCGAGATAAGCTTCTTACGATTGCTTTTGCCGCAGGTATCGGCTTTGCCATGTTTGAGAATATGGTGATACTTGTGCAGAATATTGAAAGCGTATCAATCGGATGGGCTGTTGTCAGGGGATTCTCCACTGCGCTCATGCACGGTGTATGCACCTCTGCTGTCGGCTATGGTATGAGCTTCGTCAGGAAAAAGAAAAAGCTCTTTTACTGCGGAACTTTTGCGCTCCTCGCGATGTCAAGTATCTATCACGGCATTTTCAATATGCTCGTTCAGTCAGAGTATAAATATTTCGGGTTCATACTCCCGGCTGTAACCTATATTCCCATCGTTGTTCAGGTATTCAGAAACAGACTTTTAAACAATAAGAGTGCTGTCACCGGGTGACAGCACATTCTTTTGTGATTTTGTCACCTTTTTGTCACCCGCAGTATGCTATCATTCAGACAGAAAGATTGAAAAGGAGAATAAACCATGAAAAAAGCTATTTTATTATTTATTGTGCTTGCAGCTGTGTTTTTGCTTGTTTCCTGCTCCGGCAAAAGCAGTCAGCCGGTTCCGGATACCGAAGAAACCGCTTCCTCAGCCGTTAATCAGGAGATTTCTGAAAAAGCGGATGACAGTATTTATATGGTGCTTGTCAACAAGCAGCATAAGCTGCCGGAAAACTGGCCGGATAAGATAGAGCTTGCCACCGGAACCAACGCTGTCGGCGAGGATTATCTGGTTGAAAAGAAAGCTCTTGAAGCGTTTGAAAAACTCAGAGCTGATCTGCTTGAAGACGGAATCGATATTGAGCTCGACAGCACATATCGCACGGTCGAGTATCAGCAGAAAATATGGGATGAATTCACCGAAGAAAAAGGCGAGGATTATGCGAGAGCATATGTCGCCGTTCCCGGATACTCCGAGCATCACACCGGCCTTGCCATTGATGTAATGCTTATCAAAGACGGTGAGGTTATTGACGATAATGATGATATGATTGCCGAGAAAGAAATATTTGCAAAGGTTCATAAGCGCCTTGCCGATTACGGATTCATTCTCCGTTTCCCGGAGGGCAAAGATGATATTACCGGCTATTCCTATGAACCCTGGCATTTCCGCTATATTGATTCTGTTGAGATTGCTGAAGAGATAATGGATAAGGGAATCACCTTTGAAGAATATCTCGGGGAAGTGCCTGAGGTTACCGGAGAGGCCGCCTGATTTAAAAAGGGGAGGATGTTATGAAAAATATTCTGAAACTTACAGTTACTATTATACTGTCTCTGCTGATTGCCGGCATCATGC
This sequence comes from Oscillospiraceae bacterium, assembly GCA_902796295.1. Taxonomy (GTDB): domain Bacteria; phylum Bacillota; class Clostridia; order Oscillospirales; family Acutalibacteraceae; genus CAG-177. Next base: position 5,462 of record CADBOL010000031.1, on the reverse strand, counting down.
CCGCGCAGGTGTTTGCCGATTCCGTACCCGAGTATATAAGTGAAGTCAGAATCGGTATGGGCAAAGATGCGAAGGAAGCCGAAGAAGCGCTTGAAGAATTCATAATTCTGAGCGACGAAAACGGTAACCCTGTTGATCTCAATCAGAAAGCCGGCGGCGGAACGGGTTCCAAAGGTGAGAAGGTTATCTATCTCGGCTATAAGACAACAACAAAAAGAAGCGAAGCAATTACCGACCTTGCTCTTATGAATATGAAGGGCGGTTACTCGGTTCAGGATTATGAGATCCTTATGGAGACTCAGATGAAGTCTCAGATTATTCCCTTCGTTGATAATTTCAAAGCTGCCCTTGAGGAATACAGAGTGAATTACAATTCCGAGAACACCTTGAATAAGGCCAGGGCACAGTATGTTCATGATGCTCTGAATCTGCTTACGGATGATGACTGCGGCGGCAAGGGCCTCGGAGATCTGCTCCTTAATGAAACAAGATATGAGATGGGTGAGGATTTCGACAGGCTACCCGCGGAGGAAAAGAGTAATCACGCCGATATTCTTACTATTCTTGCTCAGTCAAACGGAAAAGCAACTCTTATTATGGAAAATCTTATTACCAGAGCTGCCGACACAGATGAAACTACCTGGCTTGACCGCTTCTCGTCAATTACTTATGATGAACTTGCAGATATGATTGACGCTCTTCCCACTGATGCGGATGCCGAGCTTGCAAAGCTTTATGAAGACACTGCCAGAAAGCTTCTTGATAAATGGGATGATTTCAGCGAAGAGCTTGCTTCGTATGACGAAGCATATAAGACAGCCGAAAGCTTTGATGCCGATGCTTATGAAGAGGCGGCTGACAGCCTTGAAAACCTGACCGGCGAATCCTCTGAGGAGCAGATGCAGGAATCTGTTGAGGAATTCGCACGTCAGCAGATTGATGCCGCCGAGTTCATAAAGTCAGCGGAGATTGTTGCAATTCATTCTGCGCTCGAAAACACAGAATACGGAGAAGGCACTCTTCTTGATTTCTTTTCAAAACCGAAGAGCGAAATAGAGGATGACATATCCGTGCTTTATCCTCTTGCCGCATCGCTCTCCGAAGGTCAGATTGCCGGTCTTGATTTTGTTTCAATGAGAGAGCTTTTTGCAATCGCTCTTACCGACGAGACCGGATATGAGGATCAATCATTTGAAAACAGCGCGAAGACATCAATTTATGACGGCGTTGACAGGGGAATATATCAGAAGGGCGGCGTTGCTCTTACAAGCGATGCTCTCAGAAAGGATGCCATATCAAGAGAATCCGAAGACGGAGGATTCCTCAGCCCGCTCACAATAACAATGTATGTTCTCAGCGGCCTTGCAGCAGCAGGTTTGCTTGCCTCGGGAACGGTCGGCCTTATTACAAAATTCAAAAATAATATAATTGATGCCGCAAAAAGAGCTATCGGAAGAGGCGAAGCTGTAAATATTCAGACAGATCTGCCTTCGGAAGTTTACGTGAATTTCACAAAAACCGGTGACGCAAATAAAGCTATCCAGATGACACAGGAAACATTCTCCGCAAGAACGGCTTTATGCGGAAAACTCGCAATCGGTTTTTGCATAGCAATGATAGTAATCGCCGGTATTTCCACTTATTATGCTTATCTCGATCTCGTTGAATTTTATAAAGTCGAGTTTACTCCGATTCCCCGGTATATGGTGGATGAAGCGGATATAACGGTATATAATGAACACGGCGAAAAAACCGTCATCAAGAATCAGGCGGCATACTATAAAGCAATTGAGTGTAACAGAAATTATAAAGATGAAATGTTTGAGTCTCTCGGCGAGTGTGCCGACCTGAACGGCGACGTCGGCAGGCAGTGGCTGGCTCTCTATGCTCAGAAGAGCGACGCGGCTGCTCCGATTCTTGCGGAGTCTCTGCTTGTCAAAGTCAATGACGGCAATCTTCCCGCAGGATATACGACGGGTATCCATATGTTCGGAAGCGGTTCGGCGTTTAACCTGAACAGCGAGCTTTATGACTGGAATAAATCCGCTCCGAGCGTCATGGTTTATTTCAAAACCGATACAGCGGCAAAATCTCCGACAGCTGCAGGCTCAAGCTTCACTGCCGGAAACCTTATTCTCGCGGGAGTTGCAGGCCTTTCTGCAGGTGCTCTGATTTCAGCTCTTGCATTGACAACGGTTAACAGGAAAAAGAAACAGAAGGCAGCGTAAAACATACAGTAAACCGGCGGGAGTTTTTCGTTGCTCCGGTTTAAAAATCAACAGCTTACCGGTCAGTACCCTGAGCGGTGCGGACCTTGCTTTTTTATTAAATCAGATATTTGTTTACCTGCGGCTGTTTTGTGATATTATTATTTTATATTTGTCACCTTTTTGTCACCCGGAATGCGGTATAATTCAATCAGAAAGGAACAGGAGGTGTTTTTATGAAGAAGACGGTATTGATTATCGTGTCTTTCATTCTTGCCTTGCTGACAGCCGGCATTTTGCCCTCTCAGGTGTTTGCGGATTCCGTTCCGGAATACATAAGTGAGGTTAAAATCGGGATGGGTAAAGAAGCCGCCGATGCTGAAGCGGCACTTGCGGGATATAAAATCCTGTCCGATGAAAAAGGGAATAAGGTTGATCTCAATCAGAATGCTGGCGGAGGTTTCGCCTCAAAAGGCGAAAAGGTTGTTTATCTCGGTTATAAGACCACCTCAGACAGAGGAGATGCAATTACCGACCTTGCTCTTATGAATATGAAGGGCGGCTACTCCGTGCAGGAGTATGAAGCTCTTATGAAAACGCAGATGACGAGCCGGATTATTCCGTTCATCGACAGCTTCCTGTGTACTGTCAGGGAATACAGAGAGAATTACATTTCCGATAACGAAGCCAACAGGCAGCGTGCCGTGTATATTCACGATATGCTCAATAAGCTTACCGACGATGACTGCGCAGGCAAAGGTCTCGGCGACATTCTGCTTAATGAAACAAAGTACGAAATGGGCGATGAGGCATATAATAAGCTTTCCGCCGAGGAAAAGAAAAATCACTCCGATATTCTCACGGTTCTCGCTCAGTCAAACGGCAATGCCTCTCTGCTTATGGAAAACCTAATTACAAGAGCGGCGGATACCGGAGATGATACCTGGGTGGATCGCTTTACGGAAATGGATTATGACAGCCTTGTTGATGCTGTGGATTTGCCGCCAACCGATGCCGAAATGGAGCTTGCGAAGCTTTATGATGACGACGCGCGCAAGATTCTCGGTATGTGGGATGCTTTCAGAGATCAGCTTATAAACGCAGAAAGCAAGGATGACGAGCTTGATATTATAGACAGCAGCGAATACAGAGAGGATTTAGAAAAAATAAAGAATTTTGACATTACGACTGCTACGGACAAAGAAATAGAGGAGCTCGGTGACATAATTGCAAAAGCCGAGGTTGAGGTCGGAGCTTTCACAAGCAACCTCACCGATGTTATAGCAAGAGCTTATCTTGAAACAATCGATTACGGCGAAGGAACCCTTCTTGATTTCTTTACACAGCCGTATGAAGAGGTCGCGCAGGATATAAAGATGCTTTATCCCATAGCCGCTTCGCTTTCCGAAGGTCAGAAAGCAGGTCTTGAGTTTGTAAGCCTCTCGGATCTTGTGATTGTTGCAGGGGCCGAACCGGGAAACTATGCTGATTCAAAGCTTGATGAAATGGAGCCTGTTTCGATTTATGACGGCGTTGACCGGGGTATATACAAAAAAGGCGGAGTTGCGCTGACAAGCGATACTCTGCGTACCAAGGCCGATGCGCTTTCTCCGAAGTCAGGCAATTTCCCTCTCGTCGGCCTGATATTCACTCTGTTATCAGCCGGGCTGGCAGTTACTTCTCTGGTTGCCCTGGTCAAGACCTTCAAAAAAATATCTGTTATAAAGAATGAAATATCATTGCTGGAAGCTTCAATCATTTCCGGCAAACAGCAGCTGGCGGGCTTAAACACGGCAATCAACGATGTAATGAGGCACGGAGCTTCGGCTCTTTCCGGCGGTCAGATTACATACATGGAATACCGTCAGATGATGTATAAGCTGATGAATGAGCGCGATAAGATGGAGCCCGTGTATTACAGAATGAACAATACTGCAAGGGAGAATATCGAGAGGCTCAGCGCCCGCTCATCATTCTGTCAGAAGCTTGCCGTAGGTCTGAGCATAGCAATGGTTGTTCTGACAGCGGTTACGGTATATCTTTCATACATGGATATGGTCAGCTATTATGATGTGGAGTTCACTCCTGTTCCGCACTATATGGTTGATGAAAAGGATATAACGGCTTATAACGAACAAGGCGAAAAAATAATTATCAAGAATCAGACGGCATATTACAGCGCCGTTGATTGCAACAGAACGGACAAGGATGAAATGTACGCCAATCTCGGCACCTGTGCCGATATGAACGGTGATGTCGGCAAACAGTGGCTGGCGCTCTATGCCCAGAAAAGCGAGTATTTTGCTCCGATTCTTGCTTCTTCCCTGCTTGCTAAGGTTTCCGATACGGATGTTCCGGCAGGATATACGACCGGAATTCATATGCTCGGAAGCGGTTCGGCGTTTAACCTTAACAGCGAACTCTATGACTGGAATCAGTCAGCCCCGAGCATAATGGTATATTTCAAGACCGATATCTCTGCCGCGAAACCCGCGAGTGCCGCAGGGTCAACGTTTTCAGCCGGTGCCCTTGCCGTTTCAGGCAGTGTGGGTCTTGCCGTGGGAGCAATTATATCCGCGCTTGCCGTAATGGAAATCGGAAAGAAAAAGAAAGCAAAGGCAGCATAAAAACCTTTTGCTTAAGAATTTATGTAAAAAAACCGGAAGGCCGCCGATCGGGCGGGCTTCCGGTTTAAGCTGTTCGGCGGAATATTTTAAAAATAAACCGGATTTGTCACCTTTTTGTCACCCTTTATTTATTATAATACAGGTGAGAACAGGAAACTCCATTTGAAACGGGGTGCTTTACAATGAAAAAAAGAATAATTCCCGTGATTTTGATTCTGCTTTTTGTTTCAGGCTTATTTCCTCTTAAGGCAAGCGCTGCAGTAACATCCGCCGGAACAGAGACCATGCTTCGATATGTTTTCGGAAAAGGCGGAGATGTGAAGCTTTCAAAGAGTCTTTCGCTTTCAGATGCGCTTGTTGTTCCCGAAGGAAAGAAAGTTTCTCTTGACCTGAACGGAAAAACCCTTGACAGAGGGATGAGTGTCTGCTCCGAAAACGGCAGCGCCGTAATCGTCATGCCGGGCGCTGTATTTACCCTGAAGGATACATCGGGAAATAATTCCGGTATACTCAAAGGCGGCGCGGCTCTGAACGGAGGCGGTATCTGCAACTACGGCAATACAACCGTTGAAGGCGGAACAATCGCATCCAACAAGGCAAATGACAATACTTACGGCTGCGGCGGCGG
>CADBOL010000030.1 GCA_902796295.1 Oscillospiraceae bacterium | reverse complement strand
TTCAAACACTCCGATTGACCTCTGGACATCGGGGTGTTTTTCTGTCAGATAGCGGGTGATATCATTGTTGAATGTTGCTATTATCACCCTGTCGGCGATGCCTTTTTTCCTTGTGAGCTCTATAAGCGCATCCGCCGCCTTGCGCCCTGTTTCGCCGCTGTCTTTTATGTCTATGCTGTAAAGATACTTGCCTTTTGCTTCAATCTTGTCGATAATCTCTTCAAGCAGAGGTATCCTGAGACCGCCGGGGATATCGTCTCCCCGCAGGCCTTTGAAAGGCATACCGCCGGTGTCGGTGACAAAACCCTCTCCGGGATTCAGCTTTGAAATCTCATCGTATGTCAGATCCTTCGGGAAGATATTCTTCTTTCCGTATATTTCCGTTGCGTCGGTGGTCCTGTCAAGAGTCGGATCATGCAGAATTATCAGCTTCTCATCCTTTGTCATATGCAGGTCAAATTCAAGTTCCTGCACTTCAAATTCTCCGGAATTAAGACATATATCAAACGCCATAGGCGTGTTTTCCGGAGCAATGCCCGCACCTGCCCTGTGAGCGCCTATCTGCGCTTTGCCGTCGGCAAAGAGGGGAGAAACATTTTTCTTGACTTCTCTGAGATTTTTCGGGATGAAGTGCCCCGCGATGAGCGCATAAACCAGAAGAAGGAGCATAAGCAGAATGACTGCCGCTGCGATGCTCAGAAAAACAATAAGAATTTTCATTTTATCACGTCACCCTAAAACAAACGCTCCGCAATGCGAAGCGTTCTGATTATTATTTTCAGCCTATTTCGGAAACCTTTACGGGTCTGCCCTCTGCAACCGATTTCTTTGCGGCGAGAGCGATAAGGATGGAGTTGAGACCGTCCTCACCCGTTGTGGGTGTCTCTTTGCCGTTGAGAACGGCGTCAACAAACTGAAGCATCTCATCTCTGAATGACTGCATGTATCTTTCAAGGAAGAAATAGAGAGGCTTGTCTGCCACAACACCCTCTTCGCCCATGAATACAACATTGGTGGGTGTGTCGTTTGAAGCAACCGCGGCGCCCTTGCTGCCGAATACTTCGATTCTCTGGTCATAGCCGTATGCGGCGCGTCTGCTGTTATCGATAACGCCTACCGCGCCGTTTGCAAATTTAAGGCTGATTACGGCTGTGTCAACATCGCCAGCTTCGCCGATTGCCGGGTCAACAAGGCAGGTGGCGTTTGCGTAAACTTCCGTGACATCCGCGCCCGCGAGGAAACGCGCCATATCAAAATCATGTATTGTCATATCGAGGAACATTCCGCCGCTGACTGCCGAATACTCTGCCGGCGGGGGAGCGGGATCTCTCGAAGTGATCTTGATGATATGAACATCGCCGATTTTACCGTCATTGACCATAGCTCTCACGTTGGCGAAATTATGATCGAAACGGCGGTTGAAACCGACCTGGAGCTTAACGCCCGCCTGAGCGACTGCCGCGATGACGCTGCGCACCTTTTCGGGTGTGAGGTCAACGGGTTTCTCGCAGAATATGTGTTTGCCCGCCTGAGCGGCTTCAATAGCTATGTCAGCGTGTGTATCCGTTGAGGAACAGACGAGAACAGCCTCCACCTCGGGGTCGGCAAGCATATCTTTGTAACTTGCATAAACTTTGGGAATTCCGAGCTCATCCGCAACCTTCTGCGCGAACTCGGGTCTGACGTCGGTGATACCGGCAACAGTTGCGGTGGGCACATTATACGCGATTGACTTTGCGTGCAATGAACCGATACGGCCTGCGCCGATGATACCGATTTTAAGCTGTTTCATACGGCATTTTCCTTTCATAATGAATTCTATATTATTTTACAAACATTATTATTGAATGTCAAGAAATAAAAACATTTTGCGGCGTTAAATTACAGCAGCAGATCTTCCGTTCTGATTTTAGGCACGTGATGTACGCCCCGGGCGTCACGGTAATATGCGGTGGATTCGCCGATTGATATATCGTCAATGACCGTCTCCTGAGCCGGCCTGCCCAAAGCGATGACAAGGTCAATCGTGTATCTTTCCCTGTCAATGCCGAGCTCTTCAAAAAGCTTTTCCCTGTTTATGCTGCCGAGCATACAGCCGCCCAGGCCTTTTTCAACTGCGGCAAGGAGAATCGTCTGCGCGATTATTCCCTCATCATAATGCATTTCTTTCGCGACGGTTAAATCGCAGAGCAGAATGATATAAGCGGTCGGCTTTTCGCCGTCTTTCGGAGTGCCCGCTCCCTTGAGAAGCCCGGCGAATGAAAGAGAATCAAAGACCGTTTCGCATCTTTCTTCATCATTGATTATCATAAGTCTCACCGCCTGCCTGTTGACTGTGGAAGGGGTGAATCTCGCCGTATCGGCAAGAGAAAAGAGAGTTTCATAATCAGGTCTGAAGGTCTCATCGAATTTCCTGCATGATCTGTTTTTTATCACAAGCTCTTTAAGCATAAGCCTCGCCTCCGCGTATATTTTAACACCGGGAAACAATAATAGCAAATAAAATTGAAAAAAACTATTGACAAACGCAATTAAATTGTGTACAATCTAATTGAACACAAATAAAATTACAAAGGAGAGAATAAAAATGAGTATCTATGATTTCACAGTCAAAAGCATTAACGGTGAGGATGTATCACTTTCCGTATTCAAAGGCAAGGTTCTGCTTGTTGTAAACACAGCTACCGGCTGCGGCTTCACTCCGCAGTATGACGGGCTTGAGGATTTATATGAGAAATATCACGACAGAGGTTTCGAAATCCTCGATTTCCCCTGCAATCAGTTTGCGAATCAGGCGCCCGGGACCGAGAGCGAGATAGCAAGCTTCTGCTCGATGAAATTCGGCGTCACTTTCCCGCAGTTCGCAAAGATCAAAGTTAACGGAGACGGTGAGGAGCCCCTTTACACCTGGCTCAAATCACAGAAGGGCGGAGTCCTCGGAAGCAAGATAAAATGGAATTTCACCAAATTCCTTATTGACCGCGAGGGTAATGTTATTGAGCGCTTTGCTCCCACGGTCACCCCCGAAAAGATTGACTCGGAGATTGAGAAACTTCTTTAAAAGGAGATAATATAATGAACTATACCTACAAGACATCAATGACCTGTTCACAGGCGATTCACTTCAAGCTTGACGGCAACGTTGTCTCCGATATCTCATTTGACGGCGGATGCAACGGCAACCTCAAGGCAATCTCAAAGCTGCTTGAAGGCAAAACCGTGGAGTATATCGAAGAAAAGCTCCTCGGCAACACCTGCGGCAGAAGGCCGACATCCTGCGCCGACCAGCTTGCCAGAGGTGTGAGAGAGGCATATGATAAAGCAAGAAACGGTGAGGTCAATGGATAAATATGATTCCCTGAAGCTCGGCAATCAGCTGTGTTTTCCGCTCTATGCCGCCGGGAAAGAGATAGTGAAAAAATATCATCCTTATCTTGCGGAGTATGACCTGACTTACACGCAGTACATCACTCTCATGGTGCTCTGGGAAACCGATAATATCTCGGTAAAAGAGCTCGGGAACAGGCTGCTGCTTGACTCGGGCACTCTCACACCGCTCCTTAAAAGCATGGAGAAGAAGGGCTTCGTTACCCGCAAAAGGAGCGAAGAAGATGAGAGAGTTGTCTTTGTATGCCTGACGGATGAGGGGAGAGCTCTCAGAGACAGACTGCTTCATATTCCGGAGCAGATGGGCAGATGCGTCTGCCTGAGCAGGGAAGAAGCCGGTCAGCTTTATATGCTGCTGGGCAAGCTGTTAAACGGACTATCACAGGATGAAAGGTGAAATCTATGTCAGAATATGAATTTACGGGGAAAAACAGCGGAGATTTTATAGAAGCCGCTGAAACACGAAACAGAATCATAGTAAAGACAAGCATAATCGGCATCATCACCAATGTCCTTTTATCGGGATTCAAGGCCGGTGTCGGTATTCTGACACGCTCGATAGCCGTTACTCTCGATGCGGTCAACAACCTGACCGATGCAATATCGAGTATAATCACGATAGTCGGCGCCAAACTTTCGGCAAAGAGACCCGATAAAAAACATCCGCTCGGCCACGGCAGAGCGGAGTATATCAGCGCGATGACAGTCGCGGCGATAGTTCTCTACGCCGGTATAACTGCGCTGATAGAATCGGTAAAAAAGGTTATATCACCCGAAAAACCGGATTATTCCGTGATATCACTTGTGATAATCGCCGTTGCGGTTGCCGTGAAGATAGTGCTCGGTCTCTATGTGAAAAAGCAGGGAGTCAAGGTGAATTCCGGCTCGCTTATCGCTTCGGGCTCAGACGCTCTCTTTGACGCGATAGTTTCCGGCTCGGTGCTGGTTTCCGCGATAATATACATGATATGGGGCGTTTCGCTTGAAGCTTATGTCGGTATCCTGATTTCGGGTTTCATTATCAAATCCGGCATTGAAATGATATCGGAAACGGTGAATGATATCATCGGAAGACGCAGCGACCCGGAGCTCACGAAGCAGATAAAATCAATAATATCCTCTCATGAGGGGGTTCGCGGAGCGTATGACCTTATAATAAACAACTACGGCCCCGATAAGAATTACGCCAGCGTGCATATAGAGGTGCCCGACAGCATGACCGCCAATGAGATTGATATGATTGAGCGGCATCTGACCGAGGATGTCTATGTTGAAACCGGAATTATCCTCACCGCAATAGGTGTTTACTCCTATAACAACAGGGACGAGGCTGCCGTGAAAATCCGCGATGATGTCGAGAGAATAGTTCTTGCTCACGACTGGGCGATTCAGGTGCACGGATTTTATATCGAGATTCCGGCGAAGGATATGCGCTTTGATGTGGTGCTCAGCTTCGGTATAGAACCGAAGGAGGCTCTCAGGATTATTCACGCCGAGCTTGCGGAGGCTTATCCCGGATACAGGATAATCATAGCGCCGGATGTGGATTTATCCGATATATAAAAATCAAAACGGGTAACGCCGCGGCGTTACCTGTTTTTTCGGGATTGATTATTCATAAACCGGTTCAAAATCATCTGCGGGATGAGAGCACCACGGGCAGACAAAGTCGGCCGGGAGCTCGGCTCCTTCATAGTAATATCCGCAGATTTTACATTTCCAGCCTATAATCTTTTTATCTTCGGCCGGCTTCTGCGGTTTCGGCTTGACTTTTGCGTGATAATCGGCATATGTGAGCGGCGGCTCGGAGCTGACTTTGAAAGCATCCTCAATCTCCGCGATAAAGAGAGTGTGGCTGCCGAGGTCCTTGCTCTCCGTTACTCTGCAGACAAGCACCGCGCAGGTATATTTATCAAGATAATATGCCCCGTTTTTGTCTGCTTTCAGATTAAATCCCTCAAATTTGTCAAGATCTCTGCCCGAGTGCATGCCGAATCTCTCAATCAGATCATAGGTGCAGGTGCTGTCAAGAATACTGAGATTGAAAAATCCGCTGTTCTTTATCATTTCACAGGTGAGATTTGAGTTTATGCACGAAATGGCGATTCTCTCCGGGTTTGAGGCAACCTGCATAGCCGTATTAGTAATGCAGGCATTGTTGCGCCCCGCGTCTTTTGACGAGAGCAGGAATACTCCGTAGGATAAGCTGAATAATGCGGTTTTATCCATTTTCATTCTCCTCTTCCTTCGCGACCTCCATCATAATCGCGCATTCCATACGCTTTTTGAAGAGCTCGCAGCCGTATTTATATATGCCTGTAATCGAGCCGGTAGCGTGATATGAATTTGCCGCGCAGCCGCCCGAGCAATAGAGACGCGCCCAGCAGTCCTTGCATTCTTCGCGGGAATAGACATTGCACTTTGCG
>CADBOL010000029.1 GCA_902796295.1 Oscillospiraceae bacterium | reverse complement strand
ACAGGTGTTAAGGTTAAGATTACTTTCGACGCGCAGGGCGGTGAGCTCCCCGATTCGCTCAGCAAGCCTGTTGAAACCGAAAAAGACAAATCTTATACCATTCCTTCCGCAAAACCGACCAATACCAAATATGATTTCCTCGGCTGGGCATTAAAAGCCAATGCGGATAAAGTCGATTACAAACCGGGTGAATCTTTCAAGCCCACAGAAGACACCACACTCTATGCAGTATGGAATACCGAAGGTCCGTTCACGGTCAAGTTTGACGGCAACGGCGACGACAAAGACCCCGTTACAGGTGTTCCCGAGAGCAAAACAGATGTAAAAAAGGGTACTTCCCTGACAGAAAATGATCCGTCAAGATATTTAAAAGATGATCCGGCCAAGAGCAGATATACCTTCCTCGGATGGTCCGAAAACAAGGCCGCTAAATCTCCGGCTTATCCGACAAACACCGAGCCCGGTAAAGAAGGCACAACCGATATAAGCAATATTACAAGCAACCTCACCCTTTACGCAATATGGTCAAGCGAAGGCCCGTACGAGGTTAAATTCTACAGCGACTGGGATTTCTCAGAGAATTCCAAATGCTTCATGGAAGACGAATCCTACACCTTCAATAAAGGTAACGAGCTTGCAAAAGGCCAGGTTATTGTTATTCCCGAATTCCCCGATAACGGCACCGTAACATGCGATTGCTGGCTCGCTGATAACGGATTGACACAGTTCTTTCCCGGCGACCAGGTTGCGGTCAAGCGCGATCTTGTAATTTATCCCAACTGGAACCATGAACATCATGATTCAAAAGCATCGGGCAGGATGAGTGTTACCGGCACAATTGACAGAAAAGTCGGATATAAGACTATTGTCAATCTCAAAGCCGAGGTCAGAGATGTTACCGGAGTAGGCATGGCTTTAACCGGCGATAACCTCAAAGCTTTTGTTAACAGAGCGCTTGGTGAAGATATCGAATTTAACGGAAATCTTTCAAGTCTTACAGAAAAACAATTAGCCGATCTCGAATCATATCTCAAGCAAAGCGATTATAACTATGAAATAGATTTGAATAACAATGCCATCAACGGCGCGGGATACTACATCCTTGTTATCTGCGAAGGAAGAGACGCTGTAGCATATGAGCCCGTTTTATTCGGAGAATCCAGAATCGAATACACCACTCCGCAGCCTCTTACCAAAAACACCGAATACACAATCAAACTCTGCGATCCGACATATTTTGATTCCGATACAGGCGTATATCAGATCAGAGAACCGGTCGATTTCTATCATCTTCCTCCCGTTCAGGGTGCGAATGGTCCACTGATTGCTAAAATTACCGTCAAGGTAAATCAAACCTTGATTTCCAGAATCAAGGCGTTTTTCAGAACCCTGTTCAACAGATTCCCCGTTGAGTATATCGGTGATTACTTCTACTCAATCGACAGCTGAAAAACAATAACCACATTAAAATCCGCAGGGCAGAACCCTGCGGATTTTTTCGTGCTTTTTATTATTGATAAATACTATTATATTAGTGATTTTATATTACTCCGTTTAAAAAATGAAACCCCGCAGAGGATGAACCGTCACGGGGCTGATAGATTCTTCTGTATTCTGTTAATCCGCGATTCTGTTTTTTAGTGAGGTGAATATGTCCTTTACAACATAGGGAATCTCATAAAACATCAGGAACGGAGTGAGGAAAACAAGAATAGCCGGGAAGGCATCGACTAATTTTCCCATTGCGGGGCTGAGCTCAAACAGGCCGAAAAGGGTGGTGGGCGTGTCGGGAGCCTTTTCTTCCTCTGCCGGAGCTTCCTCTGCCTGCTCGGTGTTTTCACCGACGGAAGGGAATGCGTATGACGCTGTTGTGAAAATGCCCGCAAAAACAGATATGCAGAGCAGAAGCGCGATTATTTTTTTAGCTGTTGACATGATTCTTTTCTCCTTGTCTATGGATTATTTGCGGATATCCCGCAATTATTAACTTATTCGCTTACGGCTTTCAGAACCGTGAAAACCGGAAAATGGTCGCTCGGATAAACTCCGTCGTAAGTATCTTTTATTACATTATATTTTAAAACCTCAAGGCCGTGATTTGAGATCATAAAATAGTCGATCCTGCCTTCATCAAGAGACGCGCCGAAGGCCTGATAAGTGCAGCTTGCGGTGTCGGTATCCTCTGTCATAAGCGCCGCGTCATCAAAAATCTCTGTAGCGGCGGCATAGGTCGGAGTGTCAACTTCCGCGTTAAGGTCTCCCATGAGAACGAGCGGCCTGTCGCCGAATTCCTTCGCCTTTTCGAGCACAAGTTTAATGCCGTTGATTCTTGCCTCTTCACTCACATGATCAAGGTGCGTGTTGAATACAATCAGCTCAAACCCGGTTGCTTTTGCCTTCAGAATCGTGTAGCTGCACACTCTGTTGAAAGCGGCTCCCCAGCCTCTGCTCATTTTTTCGGGAGTTTCGGAAAGCCAGAATGAACCCTTGTCAATGAGCGAATAGACTCCCTTATTATAAAACACAGGGCATCCCTCGGAATTGACCGAACCGTCGCGGTAGGTGATAACAGAATCATATCCGGGAAGACAGCGTGTAAGATAATCGTACTGCCACTTTGTCGCCTCCTGAAATCCGATGATTCCCGGCGCGGCATTTTCGATATTTTTCATTATCAGATCCGCTCTGTAAAACCAGCTTTTCTTTCCCGTGTCAAGAGGATTGATGCACCGAAGGTTGCAACTCATGACTCTTATTTCGTCTTTGTCCGCTGTCAGTGCCCCGCTCACCTCATACTGCTTTTCAGCGGAGCGGTAATGCGGATAATATCTGAATACAATACATCCCCCGGCAATCACTGCCGCAAGGATGAGCGAAACAAGGCCGATTGCTGTTCCTTTTAATATTTTTTTCATTTTTCATTCCCCTGTTTATTATACATTCCGGGCGCCTTTCAGTCAATATTATGTTTATATATATTTTTATGCCAAAACGCAAACTCGGTTGTATAAAATATTGACATAGCCGGCTCATAATGATATAATTTACTACAGAAAACAGCTGACGACCCTGCCGGTTTTGCGGCAGGGCATTTTGGAGGATAAAATGATCGGAATTGTATCGGAAAAGTATAAAAGCATTGAAAAATATGCCTTGGAATTTTTATCCTCTGCGGGAATAGTGCCCGAAAATGAAAAAGAATATATTATTTTTCCCGGCTTCTGTGATGTTCACGTTCATTTCAGAGAGCCGGGCTTTTCATATAAGGAAACCATTCTCTCGGGAAGCACCGCCGCGGCTCACGGGGGCTACACCGCTGTTTGCCCCATGCCCAATCTCCGCCCCGCTCCCGACTGCCTTGAAAACCTGAATATCGAGCTTGAATCCGCCGGGAAATCCCCGGTAAGGGTTATTCCGTACGGTACAATCACAAAAAACGAAGAGGGCGCCGAGCTTTCGGATATGAAAGAAATGCGCGATTATGTCTGCGCTTTCTCCGACGACGGGCGCGGAGTTCAGAGCGCGGATATTATGGAAAAGGCAATGCTTGAGGCAAAATCTCTCGGCAAAATCATCGCCGCACACTGCGAGGTAAACTCCCTGCTGAACGGCGGTTACATACATGACGGCAGATATGCCGCCGCTCACGGACACAGAGGTATTTCCAGCGAGAGCGAGTATCTGCAGACCCTGCGCGATATCGCCCTTTGCGAAAAGACAGGCTGCGCCTATCATGTCTGCCATATTTCAACAAAAGAAAATGTTGAACAGATAAGGGCTGCAAAGGCCAGAGGCGTCAATATCACCTGCGAGACAGGTCCGCACTATCTCACACTGTGTGAGGACGATCTGCAGGAAGACGGGCGGTTCAAGATGAATCCTCCTCTGCGGTCGGCGGAAGACAGAGAAGCGCTCATAGGCGGTATCAAAGACGGCACGATTGATATGATAGCCACCGACCACGCTCCGCACTCTGCGGAGGAAAAATCACGGGGACTCAGGGACAGTCTGATGGGAATCACGGGGCTTGAAACGGCATTCCCCGTGCTCTATACAAAGCTTGTAAAGCCCGGAATCATCTCCCTTGAAAAGCTTACCGAGCTTCTCGCTGACAATCCGAAAAAGAGATTTTCGATTGATACGGAAAACGACTTCACAGTGTTTGAAGTCTCCGAGCCTTATACAATTGAATCATCGGAGTTTCTTTCAATGGGCAAAGCCACCCCGTTTGAGGGAATGACGGTTTACGGCAGATGCGTGCTCACGGTCTGCAAAGGAAAAACGGTATATGAGGATATGAAATGAAACAGGAATTATTCACCGTAAAAGAAAACACTCCGGTTGCAAAAGATGTATATAAAATCATCCTTGCGGGAAACACGGATGAAATAAAAGCGCCCGGGCAGTTTGTAAACATCTCTCTTGACGGGTTTTATCTGCGCAGGCCGATCTCGGTCTGCGACTGCGAAGAGGGAAAGCTGACGCTCATCTATAAGGCGGTCGGCCGGGGTACGGAATACATGACCTCGCTTGAAAACGGTGCCCGGCTCAATATTCTCACAGGCCTCGGCAACGGTTATGACATGACAAAGAGCGGAGACTGCCCCGTTCTCATAGGAGGCGGCGTGGGTGTACCCCCTCTTTATCTGCTCGCAAAAAAGCTGATCGAGCAGGGTAAAAAGCCGTCGGCCGTGCTCGGCTTCAACTCCGCCTGCGATGTGTTTTACGAAGAGGAATTCAAAACGCTCGGCGTTAAAACCGCCGTTGTCACGGCGGACGGCTCATACGGAGCAAAGGGATTTGTCACGGATATCCTGAATGATTTTGATTATTCATTCTTCTATGCCTGCGGTCCCGAGCCGATGTTCAGAGCGATTGCAAAAACCGCGAAAACACCCGGGCAATACAGCTTTGAGGAAAGAATGGGCTGCGGCTTCGGCGCGTGTATGGGATGCTCCTGCAAAACCCTGACGGGCAATAAAAGAATCTGCAAGGAAGGCCCCGTAATGGAGAGCGGTGAAATAATATGGAAAGACTGAAAGTAAATCTCTGCGGCACAGAACTCGACAACCCGGTTATCCCCGCCTCGGGAACCTTCGGCTTCGGCTATGAATTCGCAGAGCTCTACGATATAAATATACTCGGTACATTTTCTTTCAAGGGTACGACAAAAGAGCCGAGGTTCGGCAATCCGACACCGAGAATCGCCGAATGCACATCGGGCATGATAAATGCGGTCGGTCTTCAGAATCCCGGCGTGGATAAAGTCATAAGCGAGGAGCTTCCAAAGCTTAAGGCCGTGTTTCACAAAAAAGTTATGGCAAATGTCAGCGGCTTTTCGGTCGAGGATTACGCTTACACCTGCGAAAAGCTTGACCGGGAGGAACAGATAGGCTGGTTTGAGGTCAATGTCAGCTGCCCGAATGTTCACGGCGGCGGCATGAGCTTCGGCACGGATCCTGACAGCGCCGCAAAGGTTACAAAAGCTGTAAGAAGTGTTACATCGAAGCCTGTCATCATCAAACTCTCGCCCAATGTGACGGATATTATCTCAATAGCAAAGGCGTGTGAGGCGGCGGGAGCGGACGGAATCAGTCTTATAAACACCCTGCTCGGAATGCGTATTGACTTAAAAACAAAACGCCCGGTAATTGCAAACAAGACGGGCGGATTTTCCGGACCGGCTATTCTTCCCGTTGCGCTCAGGATGGTTTATCAGGCAGCATCCGCCGTTAAAATCCCCGTGGTCGGTATGGGCGGAGTTTCGTGCGCCGAAGATGTAATTGAAATGATGCTTGCGGGAGCAACCGCCGTTCAGATAGGCGCCGCAAATCTCGTAAATCCTTTCGCCTGCAAAGAAATAATCGAAAACCTTCCCCGTGTAATGGATAAATACGGTATTAATAATATTAAAGATATAATCGGAGGAGCAGTCAATGGGTAAAGACGTAATTATCGCCTGCGATTTTCCGGGCAAAGCGGAGACTCTTGAGTTTCTCGGCAAATTTGAAAACCGCAAACCTTTTGTCAAAATAGGCATGGAGCTTTTCTACGCCGAAGGACCGGACATAGTCAGAGAAATAAAGGCAAGAGGGCATAAGATATTTCTTGACCTCAAGCTTCACGATATTCCCAATACCGTAAAAAGCGCGATGAAAGTGCTCTCGAGGCTTGATGTGGATATGTGCAATGTCCACGCCTCAGGCACTTCTCCGATGATGAGAGCGGCAATTGAGGGGCTTACGAGGGAAGACGGCTCCCGCCCGCTGCTTATAGCCGTCACTCAGCTCACCTCAACAGACCAGCAGACAATGGAGCGCGATATTCTGATTGAGAGACCCATTGACGAGGTTGTTATGAAATACGCGCTTAACGCAAAAGATTCGGGCCTTGACGGCGTAGTCTGCTCTCCTCTCGAGGCGGAAAAAGTTCACTCGGTCTGCGGTCCGGAATTCCTGACCGTAACTCCCGGAGTGCGCTTTGCCGACGGAGACATCGGCGACCAGAAACGCGTTATGACACCCGCCGAAGCAAACAGAATCGGCTCAGACTATATCGTTGTCGGCAGACCCGTCACAAAAGCGGATGACCCTGTCAAAGCTTATGAAAGATGCCTTACAGAATTCACCGGAGGTATATGATATGAACGAAACACAAAAACTCATAGCAAAGGATTTGCTCAAAATCAAAGCGGTCTTTTTCAGGCCGGATGAACCCTTCACCTGGGCAAGCGGAATAAAAAGCCCCGTTTACTGCGACAACCGCCTTACCCTTACCGCTCCCGAAGTCAGAAACGATGTTGAAAACTCACTCGCCGGCGTAATAAGAGAAAGCTATCCCGATGCCGAGGTGCTTATGGGCACATCCACCGCCGGAATAGCCCATGCCGCCATCACGGCTCACATTATGGGTCTTCCTATGGGATATGTCCGCTCGGGAGCAAAAGACCACGGCAGACAGAATCAGATCGAAGGCAGACTGGAACCGGGGCAGAAGGTTGTCGTGGTTGAGGATCTTATTTCGACAGGCGGCAGCGTCATAGAGGTCGTCAACGTTCTGCGCGAAGCCGGAGCAGAGGTGCTCGGCATAGTCAGCATATTCACCTACGGTATGCAGAAGGGCCTTGACAGGCTTGCCGAAGCACAGGTCAAAAACATTTCCCTAACAAATTTTGACTGCATTGCCGAAGTCGCGGCTCAGGAGGGATATATCCGCCCCGAAGATATCGAACGGCTTATAAAATTCCGCAATAATCCGTCTGATGAAAGCTGGATAGGAGAATGATATGAAAAACCTTATAAATATCCTTGATCTCAGCGTTGACGAGATAAATCATCTTATCAATATCGCGGATGATATCATCGCCGACCCCGGAAAATACAATGAAGCGTGCAAACATAAAATACTCGCCACGCTGTTTTTTGAGCCGTCCACAAGGACGAGGCTCAGCTTTGAATCGGCAATGCTCTCGCTCGGCGGGCAGGTGCTCGGCTTTTCGGAGGCAAGCTCAAGCTCGGCGGCAAAAGGTGAAAGCGTGGCGGATACAATCGCGGTTGTGAGCACCTACGCCGACATAATCGCGATGCGTCACCCCAAAGAGGGCGCGCCGCATGTTGCGCTCACGCGCTCCACCGTGCCCGTTATAAACGCGGGCGACGGCGGCCATTTTCATCCGACACAGACACTGACCGACCTGCTGACAATCAGCCACGAAAAAGGGCGCCTGGATAAGCTTAAGATAGGCGTGTGCGGAGACCTTAAATTCGGCAGAACAGTTCATTCGCTGATAGCCGCGATGTCGAGATACGCGGATATTGAATTTGTGCTTATCTCCCCCGTTGAGCTGAAACTACCGAGCTTTGTCAAACAGGATTATATCAAGGATAAAGGTATTCCCTACACTCAAAGCACCTCGCTCGACGATGTGATAGGCGATCTTGATATTCTCTATATGACAAGAGTGCAACGCGAGAGATTCTTCAACGAGGAAGATTATCTCAGATTAAAAGACAGCTACATTCTCACCGAAGAAAAAATGAGACACGCTTCTGAAAACCTTATTGTCATGCATCCGCTGCCGAGAGTCAATGAAATCTCAACCGCGGTTGACAGCGACCCGAGAGCATGCTATTTCAGGCAGGCGCGTTACGGTAAATACATCAGAATGGCACTGATAATGGATATGCTGGGGGTAAGTGTATGAATATTGACAGTATCAACACCGGCTTTGTTATTGATCATATAGTCGCCGGCAAGGCAATGACTCTATATAAACTGCTCGGCCTCAACAAGCTTGAATGCCCCGTCGCTATGATAATGAACGCTTCGAGCAAGCGCATGGGCAAAAAGGATATTATCAAAATCGACGGCGATATCGATATCGATATGGATGTTATAGGTTATGTTGACCCGAACGCAACAGTAAATGTTATACGCGACGGCAAACTTGTTGAAAAGCGGGATATCACCGTACCCGGTGAACTGAAAAACGTTCTGTTCTGCAAGAACCCCAGATGCATAACATCCACGGAGCAGGAGCTGCCGCATATCTTCCGCCTTACGGATAAAAACAGGCGGATATACAGATGTATATATTGTGACACAAAGGCAAACAGCTGAAGCCGGAAAAAGGGGTCAGCATTTAAGCGAAAAACAAACAGAGATAATAAAAGCTCGCCTTACGGCGAGCTTTTTCAGTTAGCAGTTAGAAGTTAGCAGTTAGCAGTTTCGGGTCGCGTGCAGAGCACGCTCCGGATTATTACTAGCGAAACGGGTAACAAGGTTCTGAACACATAGCGTTCGGGTTCTTATATTGTCTGTTTTCAGGCGGGTCTTTTTAATTCGGAATTGAGGAATCGCGTTGCGGTAAATTCAGCCTTCCCCTTGAGGGGCGCGGGTGTCCGGCGACACCTTTCTGCTGCCGTTTTGACACAGGAAAAAGCCCCGCGGCGTATAACCCGCGGGGCCCTTGCTTTTTGCCTGTAAAATAGTAGCTGCCGCTCCTAGATTACTCTATTTGCGGCAGCCCTATATGTTAATTGATTTATGATTTCCAATCCTTTGAAATTACGATTAGCAGGTAATTCCGAAGAAATCGAAAATCTTCTGGAAAAATTCCTTGATCTTGTTCCAGAGCTTGGTGAAGAAGTTGCCTTCATCGTCCGGATCAGTCTCGGTTGCGGGTTCATTATCGGTTGCGGGGTCAGTTGTGGTTGTTGCATCGTCTTCTGTTGTTGCATCAGCAGGTGTTGTTGCATCAGCAGGTGTTGTTGCATCAGCGGGTGTT
>CADBOL010000028.1 GCA_902796295.1 Oscillospiraceae bacterium | reverse complement strand
GGCACTCAGGATGACGCTTTTGCAAGAAGCTACGCCCTTATCAATCCGTCATTCAAGGTCGAGGAATTCAGCGGATACTGCGACCCCGCCGCGGTTTTCGGAGATATCGAGCCGGATGCGGAATTTACCCGCGAAAGGATTGACCGCGTCAGAGATGAATTTGCTCAGACGGAGTATGCGAAAAAGCTCGGCAGAGTTTATGCCGAAAACGAGAAATACACAAAAGAAGTTGTTTTTTTCTTTGAGCAGGTGACAGGCCACCTCATCCCCGATATGAGATACGCCCTTAAATACGGCGTTTCGGGGATGCTCGGAAAAATCGAGGGAAAAGAAGGCGCGGGATACGAGGCCTTCCGTATCGCGCTTGAGTGCGCGCTGATTCTCGCCTCGCGCTATGCGGACCTTGCCGCTGAGAAGGCGGAGAGCGCCTCGGGAAAGGCAAAAGACATTTATCTCGCAATGGAAAAGAATCTGCGCAGAGTGCCGCTGAACGGCTCGGAAAATCTCTGCGAAGCGATACAGTCATTTATTATAATGTGGCAGATCATGTGCCTTGAGCAGACTCCGAATCCATTCGCATTTTCCGTCGGAAACGCCGACAGGATTTTTGAACCGTACAGAAACGGGCTCTCAAGAGAAGACACCGCCTCTCTGCTCAGGCATTTTCTGGTCTTTTTCAATGTCGCGGACAGGAGCTGGGCAATCTCTCAGAATATCATTCTCGGCGGCAGGGATATTGACGGGAATGATCTTACAAACGAAACCACATACGCGTTTCTCGACGCGTATTACGATATGAATCTGCCTCAGCCGATTCTTTCGCTCAAGCTCCATAAAAACACACCCGAAAAGCTTTATGCCGAAACGGGCAGATTCCTGTTTTCACCCGGCAAGCTGACACCGTCATATTTCAATGACGATTCTCTTTTTGCCGTGCTTTCGGCAAACGGAGTCGATGATGAGGATTTACCCGACATATCGATTGCCGGCTGCCAGGAGCCGCTCATCATGGGCAGGGATAACGGAAACACGACAAACAGCTGGCTCAATCTCCCCAAAATCCTTGAAATGACACTCACGGGCGGAGTTTCGGCCGTCACGGGCGAAAAGCTCCTCGATATGGAGCCGTGCGCTCTCGAAAACGTAAGAGAAGAGTTTTATAAAAACACAAAAGAAATTGTTTCCGCGATGGCGAAGGCGGCGAACGGCGCCTCCGAAGCCATTTCGGAGCAGAGAGTGCCCTTCCTCTCATGTCTTATGGGCGGGCTCGAAAACGGGATTGACGCCAGAGACACTCACGCGCAGGGCACAAAATACAACGGCAGCGGATGCCTTATCCACGGAGTTTCCGTTATAGCTGACAGCTTTGCGGCGATAGATAAGCTTCTCGCGGAGAGGCCGCAGGATGCGGATAAGCTTGTACCCGCTTTGAAGGCGGATTTCAAAGGATATGAAGAGCTTCGCGAATTCCTTCTTTCTGCCGATAAATTCGGCAACAACATCGAAAAAGTTGATACTGAGGCGGGTGAAATTGCCTCGAAGGTGGCGGATATCGTAACCGGAGCGAAAAACTACCTCGGCAACCCGTTCAGGGCCGATTTCTCATCACCCTCAACTCACCTGCTTTACGGCTACTGGGTCGGAGCGACCCCCGACGGCAGGAAATCGAGAGATATGCTCGGCTACGGTGTCGACCCGCTCTACGGCAGCGCCGAAAACGGTCTCGGTTTCAGGATGCTTTCAAATATGAAGCTGCCGTTTGAAAAATTCAACGGCGGATACGCCTCGCATCTCGGTATAGACCCCAAATATTTCAAGGGTGAAACCTATGAGGAAAAGGGCGTCGAATTCAGAGACAGGGTTATTAACCCGCTGTTTTTCAATCCTTTGAAAGAGGGCGTGTCTCCGTTTTATCTCTATGTCAATGTCACCACAGCGGAGATATTGCGCAAGGTGCTCGCGGAGCCGGAGAAATATGCTCCGTCGGGCGTTTACATCATGAGGATTCACGGAACTTTCGTCAATTTCCTTGATCTCTCGCCGGCGATTCAGCAGGATATTATCACAAGACTCGATCCCGGCTCGACAGCCATCTGCTGAGGTGACACGATGAGAATACTGGGTATTGATACGGGCACTACCGGCATAGGAGCCGCCCTTTATGACAGCGAAACCGGAGAGGTGACCGAAACTCTCTCGCTCCCGAATAAATCATTTATTGAAAGCGGAGCGGAATATGAAAGAATACAGGATCCCGGCATCATCCTTGACACGGTCAGGGAGATTACGGAGAAAACTTACGGATTTGACGCGATTGGTATTTCCGGGCAGATGCACGGAATCCTCTATATTGATAAAAACGGCAGCGCCGTTTCTCCGCTTTACACCTGGCAGGATACGCGCTCGGCTCTGCCTTATAAAGACGGCAGGTCATACGCGGAGCATCTCGGAGTTTACCCGGGATACGGCCTGGCGACCGATTTTTATAACAGGGAAAACGGCCTTGTTCCCGAAACGGCGGCATATCTCTGCACGATAGGCGACTATATCGCGATGAAGCTGTGCTCAGCGGAGAAGCCGCTGATGCATATAACCAACGCCGCTTCTCTCGGCTGTTTTGATGTCTTTGAAAACAGATTTACCTCCGATACGGCGCTTCTTCCCGAAGTGACCGGGAAGTATGAAACAACCGGTTATTACAAAGGGAATATTCCCGTGACAGTCTGCATCGGCGACAATCAGGCGAGCTTTCTCGGCTCTGTGCCGTCGGATGATGCCGTTCTGATTAACGTGGGCACGGGGGCTCAGATATCATATATTGTTGACAGATCCGCCGCTCTTGAAATCGCGGGGGATCCCGCCTCCGGCGCGGAAATAAGACCGTATGACGGCAAAAAATATCTTGCGGCCGGCTGTTCTCTCTGCGGAGGCAGAGCGTTCTCAGCTTTTGAAAAATTCTGCCGCGCTGCCGCGAACGCCGCGGGCGCGGAGATTGACAGCTTTTATCCGTTCCTCGATAAAATGCTTGAGAGGGGCGACACAGATCTGACCGCTGACTGCAGGTTTTCGGGAACGAGAAAAAATCCCGGCCTCACGGGCGGCTTCTCAAATCTGACGGAGCTGAATTTCACGCCGCGCGATTTTGCTCTCGCCGTGTCGGAGGGGATTGTCACGGAGCTTCGCGGAATGTACAGCGGAAAAGAAAACCCGCTTATTGTCGCCTCGGGCAACGGAGTGAGAAAGAACCCGGCGATAAAGCGGTATATTGAGAAGCACTTCGGCACAGTACCCGTGTTTACCGATTACGAGGAAGAGGCAGCAGTCGGAGCTGCGAAGTCTGCGGCCTTGAGCATTTAAGTGAAAAACAAACAGACAAGGTTGTTAAATAATTCACGGGTACAGAGGTCTGCAATCGATTTAATGTGGGTTGTTTAAGTGAGAAAACAAGGTTTTTTGATTATAATGTCTGTTTTCGGCGGCTTTTTTCGCTCGCTGTATCTATATACTATCTTCGCTCAAAAATCCACCGTTTTCATCTTAACTGCTGCGGCCGGGCTTGAGCATTTAAGCTATAATCGGACAGTATGACGGCGCCGGCATCACCGGCGAAATGATAATAAGGAAAAGACCATTATGAAAACCGAAAT
>CADBOL010000027.1 GCA_902796295.1 Oscillospiraceae bacterium | reverse complement strand
GCTCGCTGTTTCTCCAGAATTCATTTTCATCCGGGTTTTCAAAAGCGCCGTTTCTGCGGATAAAGTGATTGAGAGGAATATTCAGAACTCCCTCATAAACAGCTTCTCCGAGTGCCAGATAAGCAGCGCCTGCTCCTATCGCAGTCTTTGCAAGTACTTTCAAAGGTTTTTTCATATTGACATCCTCTCTTAATTATTTTAAACTGTTGCGACCGGTTCCGGCTGCTCCGGCTCACCGCCGAAAAGTTCAGACAGTCTCTGACCGATGGCACTGAAAAAACTTGCTATGTTATCACACAAATTCTCAAATATAATCTTTATTGCTTTTAATACGCTTCCCGCTACAATGCTCGGCGACGGCACAATCGGATCAATTAAATCTGCAAATCCCGTTACGGTAAATCCCATGCAGATTGATACTGCCAAAACCAAAGCGATAAGTTTTTTCATAGTTTTTTTCATAGTATAATCCTCCGTAAATTAATATTCTTTATTTTAAGCAGCGAAATATGATTCTATCCTGTCAAATATTGCGCTGAAAAACTCACTCACGGAATTTATGAATTCCCGGAAACCATACCGGATATTCTGCAGAAACCTTATGACCGGATTTTCTTCGTCGACAGGATCATCAGGGTCCTCGGGAGAAAACAGAATACTGCTGTTATACTCCTCCATATATTCTTTGAATTCCGTTATGCACTCACCGTCAACATCGTCAATCGGAACACTGAGTAAAGTATTACCGTAACGGATCATTACATAGTTTTCATCTCCGCTGCTATAACCTCTCTGCTTCGGATAATTGAATTTTGCGACGTAGCAAACAGTGCCGTAAGGTATAACCTCATCATCGGATAACTTAATCCCGTCGGGATTGACTACCGTAACCTCTGTTTCGGGAGAAGGGTCCAAAAACGGTATCACATCCGCAAAGCTCGTTCCTGATAATCCGGCAAGCATAGTGATTATCAGCAAAGCGCATAAAAGCTTCTTCATGACAAATCATCCTCCGTTTTATCCTCTGTGATTTCAGATGCTCCTTTTACCGCCTGAGCGCTTTGGGCTTTTTTCTTTTTTATTTTTACCGCGGCTATAACAACAACCGCAATTACCGCAGCCGCGGGAATCAGAATAACAGCGAGACCTGCAGCGCTGTCTGCGGCTCTCTCATAGGGAAGCGCCGCATCTGCGAAGGCGTTTACCGTAAAGACTGAGACAAGCATCAGCGCCGTAAAAGCAGAAACGGCCTTTTTCATTGAATCACCTGCGTTTCATCCGGAATCAATTCATCGCTTGTCTGCTTTTTCTTTTTGTTGACAACTATGAGAGTTATCCATCCGGCGCAGGAAACGGCTGCCGCGGCGGCAAAAATCATATTTGCAAGCTTAACCTGCTCGGTATGCGGCTGAGTATCCTCTTCATCCTCCGGCTCTTCGTCATCACCGCCGTAAATGCCGTATCCGCCGTAAGACGGCTCGTCATAAGGATCAACCTCATCCGCAAAAGCCGGATGAATGAACCCGGAAATAAGCAGTAAAGAGAGCAGGATTGCCAAAACTT
Organism: Oscillospiraceae bacterium; assembly: GCA_902796295.1. Taxonomy (GTDB): domain Bacteria; phylum Bacillota; class Clostridia; order Oscillospirales; family Acutalibacteraceae; genus CAG-177. The sequence goes on along the minus strand of CADBOL010000027.1, from coordinate 6,545 downwards.
TTTTCATATCATTCACCTTAAAAAGCGGCCTATCACAAGCCCGCTGAGATAAGAAACTCCGTTAAGTATCAAAGAAACAAGAAAGGGATTGATTTTACGGTAAACCAGAGTTTTTCGGTAAATCAGGCCTTCTGTTATAAAGACGCCTGTTTCACCGGCAATGACAAGTGCGAGATATGACGCATATCCGTAGAAATAACCCGCGAGGCTTGTCAGAGCTACAAGCACGGGATTTGTTATTACATTGACAAGAATAATATTGAGATAATCGTGCTTTTTTCTTACTCCGATTATCGCGGCGGCGGCAGATTCAATCAGTATTGTCAGAATCAGACACTCCGCCATTGTCAGCGGCAGGTTCCTGAGCATCGTCTGTCCTCCCCGCTTTTTTGAATTCCCTGGCTGTAAAAATAACCGATAAGATTATAATAACAGCTGTCAATACCATTAGAACGGCAAACCCGGTTTTAACCTGACCCCAGAGCAGGCTGTTCATAACATAGCTGATTTTATCCATTAATCTTCTCATCCTTTCCGATAGTCGCCAGCATTGCGGCAATGCAGATTACCGTAAGGGCGGAAACTATAACGCTGTTTATCGCATAGGACGAAATTTTCACAAAGAAAATCGGAATAACGCCGAAAGTCAGCGCGGCCGTAGTATAGCCGAAGGCAAGACCCGGAGCGCTTTTGAGCACCGAAACATTCAGCGCAAGCGTTATGGACATCGTCATGCTGAAAAGCATTATGCCGATAAGAGAAACGAGCATTATTTTATTTCCCAGAAGGATAAACGGCAGCGAGAGAATCGAACTGAGAAGCGCAATTCTCTTAACTCCGTATGCGTCGGCCAGTATTCCCCCGACTGCCTTGCCTGTACCCATTGCAACGTAGAGCAGCACGGAGTGAAGTGATGTCGTCTTCCACTCCATCGGAAGGCAGTAGCCCATATATGATCTGAGCGCAACGATTATAAACGATACAAGAAGAATGACGGATGCAGGCACGCCTTTTTTGGCATAATTAAATGCCTTGCAGAGCTCCTGAGCGCTCTCTCCGGCGTTTCTGTATTTCTGAGCGATAAGAGTAAAAGGAATCGCGGAAATCATAAACAGGATTACCGGCCAGTAAGGCATATCCGTCTTTGCGAGCATTGTGCCGGTGATAACACCGAAAGCACCGCCCGAAACAAACACCGCCGGGTGTGAAAGCCGTCCGTTTGAGCTTCTGATTGTTACCTCCGCTCCTCCTACGTGAGTGAGGGCGTTGCCCGCGCAGAGTATGACAAGCACAAAATACCTGGGGAATCCTCCGGCGGCAAACATTACGGATGCGATAATCATAAGCACCGTGCCTGTAAGACCCGCATTGAATTTCGGGAACCTGTCATTGAGATAACCTATGACAGACTGGGGAACAAAAGCGAGAATATCATACGCAAACGGGAAAAGCCAGAAAAAAGCGGAATTTCCCATCTGTTTCCTGACACAGAAAAAGCATAGCACTTCCATCGCGAAATGAATGTAAAAATACATCCATCCGGAAGCTAAGTTTTTCCCGGTAAGTGCCTTTTTTAATCCAACCATGTTTAACTCCGTTGCTTTATTTAAGAATCAGTTTTTCAATGGCGTATCCTACCCCGCCATCGGTATTTGAAAGAGAAACGAAATCCGCCTCTTTGAGAAGCTCCGCCTGCGCATTCGCAACCGCGACTCCGATACCCGCTTTTCTGAGCATATCAAGGTCATTTTCGCTGTCTCCGAAAGCAATTGAGTTTTCGCGGGGAATCCCGGTGATTTCAAGAGTCTTTTCCATTGAAATCGACTTATTGTTCCCGGCGGCAACTATATCGTAATACCTGTCAAAAGCGAAATACGTGAGCTCTCCGCCGAAGGAATCGAGAAAATCTCTGTCTGTCTCCGCGCTCGCGGCAATGACCTGAATATCATCATACTTCGTTTTCGCAAGATAATCATCAAAATCAGTCACCGGGGTCTCAAGAGAAGTCAGCTCACGCGGTCTGCCCGGGATTGAATAACTCCTGAGCCTGCCCTCAAAGGCAGCCCAGAGATGTTTATTCTCAAAATAATACCGAGCAAGCCTTGAAGCGGTCTCCGCGGGCATAAAGCGCTCAAAAACCGTCTTGCCGTCAATCGTAATCATTGTGCCGTTTCCGGAAAGGATTCCGTCGACCTCAATCTGAGAGAAAATCTCAGGCGGAATATTGCCGTAGGACCTGCCGGTGTTTATAAAGACCTTGTGCCCGAGAGCTCTCGCGCATCTTATGGCGTCGATATTCCTCTGCGGGATTACATGGTCATTTCCGGTCAGTGTCCTGTCTATATCAAGAAACAGCGCAAATGATTTCATTAAGCCTCAACCTTATGAAAAATCTTTTTACCCTTTTTGACTATAATAGGTGATGAGGCAAGCTCATCCTTTGAGTAGGATGTGTAGGTATCTGTAACCTTCACATCATTGACGGAAACTCCGTTTTGCTCACAGAGCTTTCTCGCCTCGCTTCTTGATTTTGCGATACCGGTTTTTGTGAGAACGGCGAGAATATCAATCCTGCCGTCTGTGAAATCGGCATCCTCAAGCTTTGTGCAGGGCATATTCTCCGCATCTGCCGCGCCCGAGAAGAGTGCCTTTGCGGTCTGCTGCGCCTTGAGAGCCTCCTCTTCGCCGTGAACAAGCTTTGTAAGCTCAAAAGCGAGAATCTCTTTTGCTTTATTAAGCTGGCTGCCTTCCCATTTATCCATCGCGTCTATTTCTTCAAGCGGAAGGAATGTCAGCATTCTTATACATTTAAGCACATCGGCGTCGTCAACATTTCGCCAGTACTGATAGAAATCGTAGGGAGATGTCTTTTCGGGATCGAGCCACACAGCGCCGGAAACGGTCTTGCCCATCTTTTTGCCCTCGGAATTGAGAAGCAGGGTGATGGTCATGGCCTGCGCTTTTGCGTCCTTTTCTTCAAGGCCGAGCTTTTTGCGTATAAGCTCTCTGCCGAAGAGCATATTGCTCCACTGGTCGTCTCCGCCGAACTGGAGATTGCAGCCGTAATCCATATAGAGCTTGTAGAAATCATATGACTGCAGGATCATATAGTTAAATTCAAGGAACGAGAGTCCGTTTTCCATCCTCTGCTTATAGCACTCGGCCCTGAGCATATTGTTGACCGAAAAATAGGGACCGACTTCCCTGAGCACCTCGATATAGTTAAGGTCGAGTATCCAGTCGGCATTATTGACCATAATTGCCTTGCCGTCAGAAAAATCTATAAATCTTGCCATCTGCTTCCTGAAGCAGGCAATATTGTGATCAATCGTCTCTTTGGTGAGCACTTTGCGCATATCGCTCTTGCCGGAAGGATCTCCTATCATACCGGTGCCCCCGCCGAGAAGGGCTATTGGTTTGTTGCCGGCCATCTGCAGTCTCTTCATAAGCAGAAGCGCCATGAAATGACCCACGTGAAGGGAATCGGCCGTAGGGTCAAAACCGATATAAAACGTTGCCTTGCCGTTATTTATCAAATCGCGGACCTTTTCCTCGTCGGTAACCTGAGCAATAAGTCCTCGCGCTTTGAGTTCTTCATAAATCTGCATAATAATCTCCGCCTTCCGGTTTATATTCTTATCAGTTTATTTTAATATAGGCAGATATTTTTGTCAAGCAATTTAAACAGTATTTAAGCCCTGTTACGGCAATTTTAAACAAAATCTTTTCGCCTTGCATTTTTTTCTTGACTATTATCACAAAAAATATCATAATAGGAGTATCAATCTATCGGAGGGAAAATAAATGGATTTTACCAACATTTATGCAAAGAAAACAGCTTACGCAAAATTCATGCAGAAGGAAATAGCCTATATCTGCAGAAAGTTTGAAAAAAGAGCGCCCGGTTCAAAGGGCGAGGAGCAGGCTTGTGTCTATATGTCAGACCAGCTCAAAAGACTCGGCTGCGAGTCACAGGTTGAGTCTTTCAAAGAGCATCCGAGATCATTCTACGGCTGGATTTACATCACAATCACCTGTGTCCTGCTCGGCATAATCGCTCTGTTTGTCGGCAATGCCGTCAAGACACCGATTCTGCCCCTTATCGGCGCTATCCTTATAGTATTCGGTCTTGTTATAGTTCTTCTTGAATTCGGCTTTTACAAACAGCCAATCGATTTCCTCTTCAAAGAGAAAACCGGCCACAATGTTACCGCAATCAAAAAACCGACAGGCGAAGTCAAGCGAAGGATAATATTCAACGGTCACCCCGATGCGGCTTGGGAATGGCCCGTAAACTATGCTCTCGGCGGTGTCGGATTTGAAAGCCACGCAATCATCTCGGGCGTCGGCGCGGCATATTTCCTTGTTCTTTCAATTATCGCTGTCATCAAAGGCGGTGTACTTGAAGGCGCGCTCCTCAAATGCGCTCTCTGGGGTCTGATTTTTGTTCCGTTTCTTGCAGGTCTCTATTTTATGGTAAACTACAGAAGAGTTGTTGACGGTGCCAATGACAACCTCTCAGGCTGCTATATGGGCATAGCCGTGCTCAAGGCACTTCAGGATGAAGACATCCAGCTTGAAAACACCGAAATCGGCGTTGTACTCACAGGTTCCGAGGAAGCGGGACTCAGAGGCGCAAAGGCCTGGTGCGAAGCTCACAAGGGCGAATTCCAGGATGTTCCGACATTCATTTACTCATACGACACAATCTATGATCCCAAATATCTCATGACAAACTACCGCGACCTCAACGCAACCGTGAAGGCCGACAAGGATGTTTCCGACCTGTTTATGGAGTGCGCTCAGGAAATGGGCATCAAGTGCTCAAAGGGTATGGTTCCTCCTCTCGGCGGCGCTACCGACTCAGCAGCATTCGCTCAGGGCGGATTCAGAGCAACCGGTATTACCGGCCTCAACCACAAGCTTGAGAGTTACTATCACACCAGAAAAGACGCTCCCGACAACATGAATATCGATGGCCTTGCTGATTGCTTCGCAGTAACAATCAAGGTCCTTGAGAAATTTGACGAGGGCGCAAAGCAGTAAGCTTATCAATACAGCGGCTGTTGCAGACAAAGCAACAGCCGCTTTTTTCAAGGAGAGATTACATTGAATATAACATACAAAGACACTCACGATTTCAGCCGCGAAGAGGTTGAGCGGCTCTTTCTTTCGGTTGAATGGTCATCGGGGCATTTCCCGGAAAAGCTCGTCATCGCGATGAAAAACTTCGGCACCGTTTTTTCCGCTTGGGACGGGGATAAACTCATCGGCATGATATGCGCGATGGATGACGGTATAATGAACGCCTATGTTCATTATCTGCTCGTTGACCCCGATTATCACGGGCAGACAATCGGCAGGACACTCGTCGATATGGTAAAGGAAAAATACAAGGATTATCTCAGATTGATTGTTATCGCCTACAATGAAGAGCTTTCATTTTATGAAAACTGCGGATTTGAAAAGAGCACCGTATCAACACCGATGTTCATTACAAGTCTGTGGACATGAGGAAATTGAATCTCGGATTATAGAATCGAGATAGAATTAATGGGCTGTCGCATTTGGTTTTCACCATTTGCGGCAGCCCAATAAATATTTATTTTTCTATATACAAAAAATAATCTGCATCTATAAAATCCATTCCCGCATAATATTCGATATCATAGTAGTAACTATAAAAAGCATCTCTCAATTTTTCAAAAAAGCTCGCAAATATGTCTGACCAAAATGAATTTTTAAACGATGAGAATCTGTTACTCAATAAATTAAAAAAGGATAAAAGAAGAATCATCTCGGACTCTGTTTCGGCTATAAAACCTGTATGTTTTGGTATAACATATGATATTCTTAATTTGGCATAGCGTTTTGATTCTTCGACATTCATCTCAAACTCATCTTCGCCCATGATTAACTTAACGCTGTCAGCAAAAACATATTTGTTACTTTCAACGAAAAACTGGAAATAATAAACATAAGAGCGGTTTTTTTGAAAGACCTCCGGAAACTCATTAGTATTCCCTTTGGTATCATATTCTCTTATACTGTAAGACCACCATAATTTGTGATCTTCTAAACCTGGACAAACAGCTTTCATTCCATCAGGACAAACAGCCTCACCGACTGTCGGCTCTTTGAATCCTTCAATTTTAATTTCATCAATCACAATAGGTTCGGGGCATTTGTCATCTTCTGTAATCTCAAACGGCTCTGAGTAGGCAGAAAAATTATTATCAACCGTTCCGCATTCTGCTCCGTCAATGAATACCTGCGTTGTACCGGGAACAATACGGGTTTCTTTCTCTTCCGGATAGTAATACTCTGACAGATAAAATCTCCAGCGGAAATTGCCTGTTCCTATGGATTCTTCATTGTAAATGTCTCTGCTCCATTTTCCGCCCTGCTCTTTCTCTAAGCTTATGGAATAACCGATATAACGCGGTGATGATTCCCACTGTATTATACAATCGTAGGCTGAAACATCACAGTAAATCTCGCTGTTTGTAATTGTGATATCAACTCTGTCACGCGTTTTGATCTCT
>CADBOL010000026.1 GCA_902796295.1 Oscillospiraceae bacterium | reverse complement strand
TTTTCGTAATGCGTTGAGTATATAAATTTCCCCAAGAGATAGTATCTTATTATGCTGAGCTTTTTCAGTAAATGCATGATAATTAATCACCCGCCTGAAATCTTTTCAGTCTTAAATCGCGATTGAACGAATTGTAACATTCTGCAGTATGTTTACCTGCCTGTAAGCTCCATATATGTTTTAAGAAGTTTTCTGACTACGAAACGGTTTATATTAATATCTCTGTTAATAAAAAGCCTGTAATAGTATTCGGGTAAGCCAAAGAATACATACAGATAATGAAGTGACCGGGGAAGAAAGCAACAGCGAAACCTGGCTTTTATTTTTGTAAGCAAAGTAGCCTTGCTTTTTTTCTGAAAATGCTTAATCTCTTTTGAACCGGTAAAACCGATTTTCAATATTCCCGAATCATAAAATTCCTTTTCGTAGGCTTTGAATGCAGCATCGGAAAAACGTAAATTCACAGACATTTTTTCCCATACATCAAGAATTCTGCTGTCAAATAACGGCATAATCCATTCAAACCCGAAAAATTCATAAGTTCTGACTGCATTTGCAATAAACTTTGCCTGCTCTTCCTGGAATACATATTTCTCAAATATCTCATTTGCCTGAGTACCGGACAGAAGGTCGGAATCTTTATACTCATATTCATTATTAAGCATTATTCTGATTGAGCTCTCCAGATCGGGATTTTCACCTATTCGTTTGCCGAAAAATGTTGAAACAATAAAATCGGAAACAGATTTCCCTGTAAATGAACCGGTCAGATAATTCTCATGTATGTAATGACCGGTTATTACTCCCCCGTAACCGGGAATGAATATGGCATCCCGGGGTATTTTTTTCTGCTTGACCAGTGTATCAATCGCTATGAGTTCCTGAATCACAGGTACTGATGAAAAATTTGATGAGTAATCGACTGATTCCTTAAACAGAGAATCAAACCTGCGTTTCTGCCTTTTTGTGTAAGGCACAAAATAATGGGGAACACTATAATAATCGGCAACTTGTACGGAGATTGGTGAGTCTTTCCATTTTGAGCTTCCGTAGCTGTAAGTTATAATGTTTTTACACCCGCTCCTGATTAATGAAGCCAAGATAAGCCTGGAATCATGACCTCCGCTCAAAGGAATAACAACTGTTCTGTCTCCGACATATTCCGCTATATCGCTGAATACTCTGCCGTATTCTTCGCCTATATATTTTACGGCTTCTTTTTCATTATCAACCGGAGTTTCGCTGTAAGAAAAAATCCAATATCTCTTCAGCTCCGCACTTTCGCCGCAAATTCTCAGACAGTAGCCCGCAGGTATCTGGTATATTCCGTCAACTGCAGTGCTGTTACCGGAAATGAATAATGAATAATCAAATTCTCTCAGCTTTGCCGGATCAAGCGGTTTCCCTTTAATGGTTTCGCTGCTCAGTGAATCATATATAATGATTTCCGCTACGCTGTTCTGATAGAAAAGAGGTATCGAACGCACTCTGTCGACATAAGCAAGTGTCAGATCTCCCCTGTCAATAATAATTGAAAAACAGCCGGACAGCGAGCTGATGAATTCGGTTATCTGCTCTTCATTATCGAGCGAAGCAATCTGAGACGCAACCTTTTCCGGGCTCTGCCCCAAAAAATAACCTTTTAATTTAACTCCGTTACAGTTTATCCACTTATAACCTCTGTCTGATGATAAGCTGTATGAAACAGTCATTCCGTTTGCCTCCCGGTTATTCTTTTTCGCCTGACATTTCATTACATGACCTGATGAAATAAATCCAATACGCAACTGCAGACAGGCCAAACACAATTATTGCACCGTAGGCAACACCCGTGATGCCCATATTTGTCAGGAAATAATAATCCAAAGCCACCTGTACTGCACAAGACAGTACGGCTACGACAACATTAAACTTTGTTTTGCCGATAGCAGGCAGCATATTTATCGGCACCATTCTGAATGAGCAGTTTACTGCACGCATAATCCATAACAGCCTTGCAATACTTACTGCATCGTCATATTTGGTTCCGTACAGTATATGAAATACAAACGGAGTGAAAATTATCCCGCATAATGTCAGAAAAACAATAAGAACTATATTCAGCATCTCAATCTGGATAACTTTTTTCTTAATCTCTCTGCCGTCTTTGAGTTTTGCAATAATAGGAAAAAAGTATACGGTTATAGCCCCCGAAACAAGCAATAAAAGCTGAGGGAACTGCCCTGCAACCTTAAAATTTGAAGTTGCTATTTCATCTTTAATAATATTGTTAACCAGAAATGCCTCATTCAGCGGCATAATACTTGAAAAAAGATTTGCAAGCATCAGCGCTATTCCCATAGACAGAAAAGCACGCTTGTTCTCGGCGGAAACAGTCACTCTTTCGGTATTCTTAAAATACCTGATTAATGTCGGCAGACAATACAGAACTGCAATAGTTATCGCTGTATATCGTGATGCGACGATTCCGTTTGTTCCGAACAATTTTAAAAGAATAATTGTTAAGATACATGAAGAACCGGAATTGATAATTCCAGCTAAAGCATATTTTTTGTTGTTCAGCTGAGTTCTGAAATAACAAAGAATATTTGTATAGAAATTGTGAATAACCGGATAAAGGATTAACATCCAGCAATACTTTCTTGAATTCGGGAACGGAATATTTATAAAAGAAACCGCTATACACAGACCGAGAGAAACAATGATTTCAAAAACAGAACCGACACTGACGGAAAACCTGAAATATGCCCGTTCTACAGACTTGCTTTCTGCAACGGAACAATACTTAAGCAAAGCGGATGAAAGACCCAGGCCCATTGTATAGGACAGGTATCCGTATAAATTATCTGCATAGCCCAGGTAAGCATATTCCTGTTTGTTAACAAGTGCGGCAACCAGTATTGCCGAAATCATTGCAATGGCACGGTTTAAAATATTCCCCGACAGTATATACAAAAAACCGTTCTTAATCAGTCCCTGCAGTTTTTCTTTGATATTCATACTATATCCCACTTAAATGCAATTAATGAATTCAATAAAGCACTGAAAAACGCTGTGCCGGTTTAAATGCTTTTATAATTAACATTCCGGAAACCGTCTGCCTTATTTATCCGGACAGCTGATAATCTCATAAAAATCGCCTGCAATCGATTCATAATCAAATTTTTTCACATATTCGTCATCACCGATAAACTCAACCTGCCCATGCGCCTTTTTTGCAGATACCTGTTTTTCGATATAACTGCAAAGCATACCGTGATCCGTTTCCCTGCTTGCGGCTTCATAGCTGCATCCGAGGGAATGGTCATTGATGATTCCGGTAAGCGCACATCCGGAAGCGCTTCCCGATATTATGCATATTATCGGTTTTTTCTTTTGAAGATATTCGAAAAATTTACCGGTCAGGACATCCTTTTCGTTTGGCTCACACCAGGACGCCAGCAAAAGAATATCGGCACCTGACTGCATTGCCAGGGCTTCTTCTCTTGAAACAAAGCCGAGATTTCTGCTCTTTATGCCGGGAAAACGGCTGATCTGTGATAAAAAACTGCTTCCGCTCTTGCCGGCATAAATAACCTCAATATCTTCAGACGATATCTTTTTTTTCTGCTCCAGTTCATTGACCGCCTCAAACAGGGGAGTCAGGTCTCTTTTGCCGTTATATAATTCTCCGGTATAGACAATCCTGACAGGGCCCGGCGAACTTTCGCCGGAAGCCGGAACTGTGTCCTCGGTATCATATCCGTTTGGAATAACATACACGGGCTTATTATTAAAATCCTCTCTGTGAATGTCGATAATTCCTTTGGAAACAACGGTTACAGCATCACAGCGGTCTGAGATGCGCCTTACAAACTCTGTTCCGTGTTTTTTCTGTTCCGGTGAAGAATATGCTCCCCAGAGCGGATCCCTGTAATCGCTTATCCATCTGACTTCGGGGTACCTTTTTTTATACCACAGAGCAACTTTATGACCGAACTCTGTATTATAAGTGGAAATTAGCGCGTCAAAAGATGTATCAATCTTACCCAGAATTCTTATTGCCCTGTGATAATATGAATAATCAAGAAGCTTTTCTCTGATTTTAAATAAATTCCCCCGTATACGCTGCTTTAAACCGACGCGTCCGATTTTTTCCCCTTGGGAGACCGGGGCGGCGTCTGCCGTTTTTTCAGATGCCGATCCCCGTTTCAGAATTTTGTTTATCAAAACGATAGCTGATGACGGAGCAGCACGAAAAACTCTGACGCCGCAATAATCGTCAGCCGATTCGGCGGGGCATCCGCTCAGAGGCACAACGGTCAATACGCTTACATTGACATCCTCATATCTGTTCAGGTATTTGGCTATTCTTGAAGGCCTGATTGCCCCTATTTTATTCTCGGGCGGGAAATACTGACATATTACAAGGATGTTCATTGTAAATTCGCCTTTCTGTTCTGATTATCCGGCAGCGGGCTTCATTACTCCGTTGAAAAAAGAAGGATATTGCTTATCGGCATTAAACTCATTTTCAACCTTTTCCCGCGCCGCCTGTCTCATGACTGTGTAATCGTTATCGCTTAATGAATATATGCTTCTGATTGCTTCTGCTATATCAGACGCCGTACAATCCGCTTTTACCAGAATCCCGTTTCCGGTGTCAACAATCTCGGAGTTTCCTCCGACATCACGCGCGACAGCAGGTATACCGTATGACATAGCCTCCATTATTGATACCGGTACGCCCTCAGTGTCGCTGCAGTTTACAAAAAGCGAAACATCATGTTCCCGGTAAAAACCGTGCACCTGAGACAGCGGTAACTGCCCGATGAATTCATAATTCTGATTCGGAGCACACAGCTTTTCTGCCGCCAGCTCCTTAATCTGTTCTTCCAGCGGGCCACCGCCGATATGAATCCACCTGAATCCGAAATCCTTTATTTCAGACAAAGCATCTATCATAAGATCAAGGCGCTTTAACGGAATTATTGAGGAGCAGGTTGCTATTGAAAAAACGGTACGGTCCGCTGTCCGGGAGAAACTGTCCGGCAAATTGATTCCCAGATGGCTGACCATGATGCGCTCATCGGGAATAATCCCGGCATACCGTTCCAGAATATACTGTTTTTCGAAACTGTTTATCGGGAAAACACAGTCAAGCTTTTCAAACACTTCACTGCGAAACGGAAGAAAATATCTCTCCTCAAAAACATCAAAACCGTGAGCGCGTGATACCGCCTTGATATTCTTATATTTCTTTTTAAGCATTACCGCAGAGTAAGCACACTCATTGAGCCAATAGCTGATGAAAGTATCTGAGTCCGAAACCCCGATTATCTTTGCTTTTTTCAGTAACGCATAGCCGCAAGCACGGTAATAAAGAACTCTCCAGAGGCACTTGCAAAAGCTGTCGCCGCTGCTCCTTTTTTTTATATGCTTCAGTTCTTTAAGAATGCGTACGGGAAAAAGCGATAGCGCACTTTTGAAATAATCCTTTAAAGTTGCTTTAACAGTAAAAACTTCCCCGTGAATATCAAGGTTTCTCTTACTTTTGAAATCTTTGCCGTTATAAAAACTGATAATCCTGTATTGATTGCCTGTTATTTCGTTAAGATACGGGATTTCATATTCTGCAAATGTCTCTGCTTTACCATACGGAAAGGCATTATAAATCAAATATAACATTTTATGCTTCCTCTGCTCCGGTGAACACCGGTCTGAGCTGCTTTTCCCATGAAAGATTCTCACTTGCAAACCGCCTGATTTCTTTGACTGCGTCCCGGTTGGTATAGATGTTTTTAATCAGGGGAATAACTCTGTCAAAATCAACGGGGCTTTCGTCTGCCGGAAATCTTATGGCAAACCATTCCGTCCCGTCAAGCGCGGAGTCTTCATATCCGTAAATAAACGGAATACCTCTGGCAATATATTCTCTGACTTTCAGGGTTGATCCGGTAGTTGCCCCTATTCTGTGAAATGCCATTGAACCGACCGCCAGATGGCACATGTCAAACATTTCGTTCAGTTGATTATCATATAATGCTCCGTGATAAATAACATTTGATGAGACGTTCAGTTCGCCGGCAAGCGACAGCCATTTTTGCACCGAGCCGTCCAGATCCTGACCCACAAGATGTAAAATTAATTTTTCGTCAGCAGAGCAACTGCTTATTCCGCGGATAACTCTGTCAAATCCATGCCAGTCTCTCATGCTGGCGAGCGCAAGAATGTGAATTTCCGAACCGATTTCATTCTGCTTTTTCATCGGTATGGTTTCGAGTGACACTCCGTTAACGATTTCCATAGCCGGCTTCCCGTTATAAGTATCCGGGCAATCGTTGCCTATCAGAGTGTAGAGATCTGCCAGCTGTCTGAATTTTTCTTTGCTTTTTTTGGAAAGACGGTATATCAGTCTGCGGGCAAAGCTCAAAGATGCTTCATTAACTCCGTATGAAGGTATTTCGACAATCAGCTTGCCGCCTGAGCTTTTGTGCTTTTTCAGCGCAGAAACAGCCTTTGAGGTAACCGGCTTGTTTCTCATATATATAAAATCAAACTGCCGGTTTTTCAAAACAGAGGCAAGCGCGGAATACAGATCAAAAAAAGCAAATGTGCTGCGGTAATTCTTATATTTGTAAAAATGAGTACGCCCCGTTGCCTGCTTTTCTCCGCTGTTAACATTACAGAGATAATAGCTGCTTGCATCATAGCCGATATAGTAAACATCGTAACCCAAGTTTACACATGCACGCATCTGACCGTTGAATTTCAGCTTGAGATTATAATCATCATCAAGCGGATAACGCATCAGGAATAAAACTTTTTTCAACTCTGCTGTCTCCTTTTTGTCACAGTTTCATTTACTGTATCGCCGGATATTTTATCCGAATAATACCCGTATGGTTTCGGAAACTACCTTACGCCTGTCAAAAACATTTTCCATGTGAGCGCGTCCGGCTTTTCCCATCTGTTCTCTTTCTTCTCTGCTCACTTCAATCATCTTTTTCATCGCATTACAGAGGCTTTCCGGATTTTTCGGCTCACAGAGAAAACCTGAGCCGTCGGTTACCGCTTCGCGGCATCCGGGAATATCCGAAGTAATAATAGGTCTGCCGGAGCTTGCGCATTCAAGATTTGTGTTTGCCATCCCCTCATGATAAGAAGGAAGGACAAAACAGTCGCAGGCGGCAATATACGGTCTCACATCCGGCTGACTGCCGTGATATCTGAGCCAGCCTTCCTGTGTTGCTTTATTCAATATGCTTTCATAGTTTTCTTCATAATGGCCGAGAATATCCAATGAGCATTTAAAACCGTCTGCAACTAACCGTCTCATGGATTCCAGCAGTTCATCCACGCCTTTCTCTTTCATAACACGTCCGACAAAAAGGAAGCGTAACTCTTCATTATCCGGATACGGCTGACAGTAAAAGCGGTCCAGATTTACCCCGGCACCGTGCAGAACATGGGTTCTGCTCTCATCAACTATGCGCTCTCTTGTGAAGAGCTCCCTGTTGTCGCTGTTTTCAAAAAACACCACTTTTGCTTTCCTGAGAGCGATTCTGTTAAGAACTGTTGCGATTTTCCGCAATATTCCGGTTCCTTCAAAGGCAGTCCCGAGACCTGTCACATTGGCGGCATACGGCGTTCCGGTCAAGCGGCAGGCAAGGCCTCCGTAAACATTGGGCTTAATCGTATATGTCAAGACAATATCCGGCTTTATCCGCTTTATATATTTAAGATATTTCAGCAGCAATCCGAAATCCCTGACGGGATTGGTTCCTCTCCTGTCAACATCAATCAGTGTCAGATTGCATCCTGTCTCCGGTATTTCATCCGCTCTTCCGGTATCTCCCGTTAGAACATAAACCTCATAATCTCCGGCAAGAGCCGACAAAAGCTCTTTTCTGAATGCCGCAATCCCGAATGACGAATTGCTTATTATCATTACTCTCTTCATTATTCTTGATTATCCTCTGTACTCAGGGAAAAATCCCGGATTATATGTCTCAGCTCTCATGCTGAGTAATTCATCATATTTTTCTTTGTCATAGACCTTTTTACCTATGGAAAACCGGTTCAGGTCTCCTTTATAAAATGCTCTCTTAAATTTGAAAAGGCTGTCCTCTCCCGAGCCTACTCCGCCTCCGAGGTAAAAGGATTTGTATCCGTTTGCGAAGCCCCAAAGGGCTGCTTCGCATAGCATAAGATTTGATGCCGCAAGAGAACTGTATTCACGCAATGAGCCGGAAAGGTGATAATTCATTCTTCCGTTCGCAGTAAGCATGATTGATGCTGCAATGGTTTTTCCATCTTTCACAGCATAAAAAACCTGTGAATTATGCGGCAGATCATTCAGAACGGAATTATAGAACTCTTCGCCGAAATAATAGTAACTGTCGGCGCAGTCCCTGTCCATCGTGCCATTATATATTTCTCTGAATTCTTTAAAGATCTGCGGAAAACGGCCGTTATAAATCCTGACGCCGTTCTTATATGCTTTTCGTATCACATTTCTGTTTTTGCTTGTAATGTTGCTCCATATCTCTTCGGGTGAGGTCAGGTCCATATGCACCACTTCACCAAGCTGAATCACATCATAAAACCGTGCGCATTTTTCCTGATTTTTTATCATCGGATGAAAACGGACAAATTCGCTTATATATCCGTGTTTTTTCAGATACTCCGAGTAAGCCTCAAAGAGCGGCTCCGGATTATCTCCTTCTATAATCCATCCGCCGTAACCATACGGGGAGGCAAAATCGTAATATACCCCTTCCGGTATTTTACCCTCAAAACGTTTATCTTTTGCCACATCGCGTTTCATAACGGCGTTTATTCCGCGAACCGTTTCGTCCTCATAATAAAACAGCAGGGGTTCTCCGTCACCGTGAATTTGAAAAGCGCGCACATATCCGCTCAGCCAGTAAACATCATAATCCGAAAATGACCGGACGGCTGAATCCCATTTATCCTGTTTTTCAAGTGTGTATACAGTAAGCATTTTAACTCCAGTCAGAAGGATTTGATTGTATTTACAATATGAAGCATATCTTCTTTGCCGTATCTCTGATCGCAGACAAGACTGAGCTCGTCCGGATATATGCGGGAGGATGTTTCATCAAGCCTGTGATATTCGCTGACGGGCCAGTGAACCGGGCAGTATATCTCATTTTTTATAAGATGGCGCCTGAGCTCATCTCTTTTGCCCCCCGGCACAAGCACCGGGACAAACATCGGGCAGTCGGAATCAGACATTTCCGGGAAAATCAGCCAATCGGAAAAAGCCGACATCAGAATTCCGGCATTTTCCCTGCGGCGTGTTCTTATAAACCCGGCATCTGTTCTGCCCGAGAGCTCAACATCGCTCTCCGAGGCGGGAGCAATATCAATCTTTTCAAGAAGCTCTTCTGCCTCTGAAAAAATATCAAGATACTTTTTATCTGTTACCTGATTACCCTCATCGTCGGGCTTCCCGTTTATATAGCAATCCTTTAACATCATTGCTTTTCTGCGCAGCTCTGTATATCCGTAATCTTCGCCGCCGGCTTCAATGAGTCTGCGTCCGCTTTGCGCGAAAGCAAATCCGCCCGTCTTGATACCGCACCATTTTCGCAAAGAACCGAAATAATAATCGGCATCACAATATGATTTGCTGAATAAAGAATGCGTTACATCACGGATAACTGTGCCCGGATATCCCGAAATGTCAGGGGCTTTGCCTGTATATCCGAAATAATCCATAATAAACAATGCGTCGCAGTCAAAACGGAGATCCTGCCTGAAATCGCCGTCAAAATATACAGGGTAGAATTTCACCGATATCCCGGCATCAATAAAAGGAAGAATCATACTGTCACAGCACCAGCCCGGCATTGCAACACTTTTAATATGAGGTGTTTCTTTTATAATCGCCTTTAACGCGCTTCTTCCCGAGAGATACCACTGAATGTTATCCGCAAACAGTCCGTTTTCATTTTCATTAACCGGTACATCCCAGAATTCGCTGCCGATTTCTCTCATAAGCGGTCTCTTCCTTTAAATAAATGCTGAATTCTTTATATCCCAATCTGTACCTGATCCTGTATCTGTTACCTGCTTGAAAAAACTGTACGCTACCGCCACATCAATAAATGACAGACCGACAGAATTAAAATAAATAAATTCATTCTCATTCTCACGTCCCGGTTTGGTGCCGTCAATTATATCAACAATATCCGCATAGATATCTTCATCTTTCAGCCTGCCCTGCTGATACAGTCTGCTGATTGTCTGGGTTCTGTGCTTAACGCACTCCCACTGATCGCAGACAATCTTGTCTGCCTTCAGCGGAACCTCATATTCATCTTCCCACCCGGCAACATGGCAGTAAAATGCGCCGTCTTTTATTGTTTTTGCTTTCAGCAGCGGAGCCTGACAGCTGACAGCCGTAACAATGATATCCGCTCCGGTGGAAGCTCTGTCATAATCCGAAGCGCATGATTCAAATCTGATATCGGGAAATCTTCTCTGCATTTCCTCAATAAATGACATTTCGCTGACGGAATCCTTTGATGAGACTCTGCAAACCTCGATTCCGGGAATCATATGCTTCATTGTTATAAGATGCATCTTCGCCTGCTCGCCGCTGCCGATAAAACCTATAACCTTACTGTCGGGCCGGGCAAGATGTTTAGCCCCGATTGCACCCATACACGCTGTGCGGAAAGCAGTAATAAAAGTTCCGTCCATCACAGCAACGGGAAATCCTCTTTCAAGCTCCGAAAGAACAATCAGTCCCGAGACATTCGGAACATTGCGTAAAACAGGATTATCCGGGAAAACCGATACCCATTTAAGACCGCAGATTTTTTCATCCAGAAGCGTTGCCGGCATACAGTTAATGCGATCCTGCGTTTTCTCATCGAAAATCTGTGAGATTTTATCCGGCATTATGATTCTTCCGTTCTTGTATGAAATCAGCGCTTTTTCTATTACAGCGACGGTTTTATCCACATCAAAGCAGCCGGCGCTGATAATATCTTCCATTGATATTATTTTTGCTGTAATCCTGTTATCCATTTTACCTCTTCTTATGTCAGTCAATTACAGATGTATCGGCATGTATGACCGGCATGGAAATACCTTCCCGGTTTCTTATGTCAATCAGCCGGTAAACAGATGACAGCGTTTTTTCCGCATCCTCTGTGTCATTGGCTGTAAACAGTATATATGCCGCTATTCTTGAATGACTGCCCAATCCTTTGTTGTGTTCATCGGGGAATCTGACGGGAATAACATCAACAACCGAATCAAGCTGCCTGATTTCATCCAGCCCTTTGAATACTCCGATATTTTCTGTGCCCGCAGATACAACATACATCAGCGCTTTCCTGTCAAAATGAGGAGACTGTTCCCTGAGTTTCTCCTCCTCGCCCATTTTGCCGGTGAGAGAAAAACTGATGAGCATATCCAGCTGATTGTATCCTGAACACGCGTTTATTAAAGAATAGGTACCGCCCCCGTTTGGCCTGTAACCCATTTCGTAGATTACAAATTCTCCGTTATCGCAGCGGAAACCCTGAACAAAGGCAATGCCGTTTTTCATGCCTCTTGTTTTAAACATTTCCCGGATTTTCCTGTCAACGCCGTTTTCAAAGTCTCCGAGATACTTTGACGGGTGAACAAGCAGGACAGGCACCGGCGCGCTCTGATAATCAAGATAATCAACATATCTGTCGGCCATTGCGGATAAATAAATATCCCCGTCGCTCAGAGTGTAGTAAATATTTACATGCTGCCCTGTGATGTATTGCTCGATAAGCACGGTTTTGCTAGGAGAAATATCAAGTGCTTTACCGAAATAATTCTTAAGCTCCTCTGAGTCTTTGCAGATATATATACCTCTGCTTCCGCTGCTGTCTGCGGGCTTGACAATCACCGGATATCTGATTTCGCCCATTTTCCCGATATCAAGCTCTCCGTCTGAATCAAATACGGGATTATATTCTTCGGCAACAGGAACTCCGTTTTCTCTGCAGACTTTCTTGAATTTGTCTTTATTTATGCAGATATCAAACTGTTCTGCTGTTCCGTAACAGAAAAATCCCGCGGCATCACAGAGAGCGGCATAAGAAGGCAGATGCGAATCCGTCCATCCCTGGAAAATGCCGTCGACACCGGCCTCTTTCATTTTTTTAACGGTTTCCGGTATATCCGAAAAATTGATGTCCCACGCTTCATCGGCATATTGTTTCGCGACAGAAACACTCTTGTCGTAATAATTTGCCACAATTGTGTATATTCCGAGTTCTTTGGCACGGTTGACAGCGGGAACAGCTAACGGTGAACCGTCAAGAAACAGCAGTTTTTTACCTTTAAAATCTTTCAATTCTGATCCTCTTTCTCGTCCGGAGGCAAAGCTCCGTCCTCTGTTATAATCCAGTCGGCACGCTCAATATATAAGCTTTCCGGGGCCTTCTCTCCCTGCCCTATATCCTCTCTCTTTACCACCTTTAAAACTGTGTCAATCAGTATCTTGCAGTCAACAAAGAAGGAGACATTGTCCACATACCATAAATCAAGTCTGAATTTTTCTTCCCAGGGAATTGAGTTCCGTCCGTGAACCTGAGCCCATCCGGAAAGTCCCGGCCTGACATCGTGCCTGTGCCTTTCTTCAGGGGTAAAATAATCTTTGTATGAGACAGGCATCGGTCTGGGACCTGTAAAGCTCATGCTTCCGGTATAAATGTTAAACACTTCCGGCAGTTCATCCAGACTGGTTGACCTCAGAATTCTGCCGAATTTCGTTAACCTCACCACATCCGGAAGAAGCTTGCCGTTTTCGTCTCTCTCATCTGTCATGCTTCTGAATTTATACAGTTTGAAGCGTTCTCCGTCTTTGCCTATTCTTTCGGCAGTATATAATACGGGGCTGCCGAGTTTTATTCTGACCAGCAGAGCGATGATTCCGAAAACCCAACAGAGAAAAATCAATGCAAGAACAGAACAGATAATATCAAGCAAGCGTTTTAAATATCGGGAATAGATACGGTGTTTTTTCATCTGTGCTCTCTCCAATGCAATCTGCCTGATTAATCAAAACATCTTCCGATAACTTCTATAATTGCATCCTGCTCCGCCGGTGTCATTTTATTGTCGCTCGGCAGGCAGATGCCTCTTTCAAAAATATCCTCGCCTATGCTTCCGGCATCGCCCGTGTCAATATAGGCGTTCGTTCTCGCCCTGCCGTCTCCGTTTTTTGTAACGAAGCCGTGCAGCCTGTAAATCGGCTGCATATGCATGGGCTTCCATACCGGTCTGCCTTCGGCGTTTATCCGGGCAAGCTGCTCAAGTATCTCGGCAGGGCAGCTTTTTCCGTGCTCCGGATTGTAAAGCGCTTTGTTTTCGCTTCTCACTGTCGGACACATTGCCTGCCTGTCGATTATGAGACAGCTCAGCCAGCAGTTGACATCGCACCGGGTCTCATTTACCGGATTCATGCTCACGGGGAGACCTTTGAAGCCCTCTTTATATCTTTCGTAAATTGCCTTTTTCTGAGCGATGTGCTCCCTGAGATACGGCAGCTGTCCTCTGACAACTCCCGCCACAATATTGGACATCCTGTAATTGTATCCGAGCTCCTCGTGCTGATACCAGGGGGCATCCTCACGGCTCTGCGTGCTCCATTTGCGCACTGTATCGGCATCCTCTTTGCTGTCTGTGAGAAGCATCCCGCCGGTGGATCCTGTTATAATCTTGTTGCCGTTGAATGATATAACCGAAACATCGCCGAATGAACCCGTCTGCCTGCCGTCAAACGTGGAACCGAATGACTCGGCGGCGTCTTCAACAATCAGCGCGCCGTGCTCATCCGCAATTCTTCTTATCTCGTCAATCTTTGCGGGAGTGCCGTAAAGATGAGCGGCAACTATGAGCTTTACATCAGGATAAAGCTCAAACGCCTTTCTGAGAGCTTCGGGATCCATATTCCATGTGTCAGACTCCGTATCGGGAAAGACCGGCTCGCCGTTTTCATAAACCACGGGGTTAACGGTGGCATCGAAAGTCATGTCGCTGCAGAATACTTTTTTGCCTTCAAGCGCTCCGTGACCGGTCTTCGGCTTGCCGTAGAGTTTCTCCGCGCACAGCCTGACCGCGAGATGAAGTGCTGCTGTGCCGGAAGACAGGCCGACACCGTATTTTTTGCCGATAAATGATGCAACTTCGCTCTCAACCGCATTTATATTTGCGCCGACCGTCGAAACCCAGTTTGTGTCAATAGCGTCATTAACCCATTTTTTCTCGTCGCCGTGCATGGTAGGCGATGAGAGCCAGATTTTCTTCTCAAAAGGTGTGATGCTGTTACTGTCTTTAATAAACATTTTCTTCTTCCTATCTGCCGCTGTTATCGTGATGATATGTCGGCACCATATTCGCAACCTGCTCAAAAATCTCGTCACCATTGTCAAACGCGGTGTTGAGCAGCCCGGTAAGATTCTCAATGAATTTATCCATATCAAACGGTATGGGATTTCCTATGTGTATGAGTTTGTTCGGAGTGGTCTTGAGCCCCTCTTCATCCATGAGTTTCTCTTCAAAAAGCTTCTCGCCCGGGCGAAGGCCGGTGTACTCTATCTTTACATCTATATCGGGCCTGAGGCCGCTGAGCTTTATGAGGTTTCTCGCGAGAGTGTCAATCTTGACGGGCTCGCCCATATCAAGCACAAAAATCTCTCCGCCTTTGGCGTAGGTGCCTGCCTGAAGAACGAGACTGACAGCTTCGGGAAGAGTCATGAAATATCTGATGATATTCTTATGAGTCACCGTCACGACTCTGGTAGTCTCAATCTGTTTTTTGAAAAGCGGAATAACCGAGCCGTTGCTTCCGAGCACATTTCCGAATCTGACGGCGACATATTCCGTCTGAGCGTGGCTGTGGCCGAGATCATCCTGCCCGGGAATGATAAACGGTGCGTTTTTATCTCCGTCATCTTCCATATGGGTGCGCAGAACGGGAATCTCGTCCTCTCTGTGCTCTTTAATCATCCTGTCAAAGAACTGGATTATCATTTCACACAGTCTCTTGCTCGCGCCCATAATGTTTGTGGGGTTGACCGCTTTGTCCGTGCTTATGAGCACAAATCTGTGAACTCCGTTCATCATCGCGGCATAGGCGGTCTTATATGTTCCGAAAACATTGTTTTTGATTGCCTCGTTGGGGCTGTCTTCCATAAGAGGAACATGCTTGTGCGCCGCCGCGTGATAGACAATGTCCGGTTTATATTTCTTAAACAGCTGGTCAAGCCGTCTGCTGTCTCTGACTGAGCCTATTTCAACAACAAGATTCAGGTCGGGGTGTGTTCTTTTGAGCTCCTGCTGAATTTCATAAGCATTGTTCTCATAGACATCAAAAATCAGAAGCAGACCGGGAGAATGCGCGGCTATCTGTCTGGCAAGCTCGCTGCCGATGCTTCCGCCGCCGCCGGTGATAAGAATTTTCTTGCCGCTGATATATTCAAATATTTCATCCATCTCAACCTTTATCGGCTCTCTGCCGAGCAGGTCTTCAATGGAAACGTTTTTCATCTGTGATGTGAGCTGACCGTCGCTCAGCAGGCGCTGCGTTGAAGGAAGGGTTTTGATTTCGCAGCCGGATTCCTTGCAGATTTCAAGAATCTCTCTTAACTGATCGGACGGCAGACTGGGTATGGCAACGAATATTTTATCTATGCCCAGCTTCCTGCTGTAGTGCAGTATATCATTTCTGCCTCCGACTATCTTTATGCCGTCAATGAATCTGCCGATTTTGTTGCTGTCGTCATCGATAATACAGCAGACCTTGCCGCTGATGACTTTGGTGGTGTTGATTTCCCTGAGAAGCTTCTGTCCCGCGTCTCCCGCTCCGATTATCATGACTCTCGGCCCGCTTGACGAGGTAACCTCGCTGCTGTTTTTGAATAGAATCAGTACCCTGTATATAAATCTGATACCGACCACGGAAGCACACTGGAAAACCGCGCCGAAACAATAATAGGATATCGGCATGCGGGTGATGCCGGAAACCATCCGGCAAAACGGCAGGATAAGCACCACATGAGAGAGTGACATGATTACGCTAGCGAGCACCGCTCTGAGCAGCTCATAATAGCTGGCATAGCGCCATACGGTTGCGTAAAGCCGGAAAAGAGCAAACACAATCACGCAGATAAAGGCATACACCGGAGCAAATCTGATCAGTGCGCCGATATACGCTTCGGGTATCACGCTGAATTTCAGATCATAACGAAGAATCAGCGCGGCAAAATATGAGAGGTTGACTGCCACCATGTCATAAATCATTAACAGCACGGCGAACATCTTCCATTTTTCTATATGAGGCTTGTGACCCGTTTTCTCATCCTTGAGAGAGTCATTCATTTTTTTCACCCCGAAATCAAAGTTTATCCTGAAGGGGTATCGTCAATTGACCGCTGTACCCCAATATAATTCTATTTATAATAACATATTATAATAAAATTTTCAATAGCAAAAATCCCGCCGCGGGCGGGATTTCAACACAGAATATTTTTGCCTGAGCAAACCGGATTTCACCCGTTCCTGCACGGAACGGGTATCATTGCAGAAACTCTCTTTGCCTTGAAGGCAAAGAGAGTTTCTGCATGGAGCAGGGTACGGGAATCGAACCCGCCTCTAAAGCTTGGGAAGCTTTCATTCTACCGATGAACTAACCCTGCGTTTATTCTTTTATGTCAGCCGCACCGCATTGCGATGCGGCTGAACCTGTATCTGCACGGAGTATATTATCACCTTTCGCATATCCTGTCAACATAATTTATTGACGCAGGTGCTTTTTACTCCTCTTCGCTGTTTTCCTCATCTTCAACAGGCAGGATTTCGACCTTGATTTTATCTATCCTGCGCTCATCCATTGAGAGAATGGTGAATTTCAGATTCTCATACTGAGTTTCTATCGGAAGTTCGGCGTCTTCGCCTGGCAGATAGCCGAGAAGGCTGATGACAAATCCGGCAAGCGTATCGTAATCACCCTCGGGCAGATCAACGCCGACAAGCTCATCCACCTCATCTATATCGGTCATTCCGTCAACGGTGAATGTGGTCTCATCAATCTGTTTTATCTCTTCCTCTTCGTCATCATATTCGTCTATGATGTTGCCGACTATGGATTCAATAAGATCTTCGAGCGTTACTATACCCGCCGTTCCGCCGTATTCGTCAACGACAACGGCAAACTGGGTTCTGCTCTCGGTCATCGCCTTGAAGACATCCTGGCAGGGCTGGGTTTCTGCCACATAGAGGGGCTTGCGCATTACCTTTTTGATGGTTAAGCTCTTGGGCATTGACTGACCGACATATTTGAGCAGATCCTTGGCGTAAAGGACGCCCACGATATTATCCTGGTCTCCCTCATAAACGGGAATCCTCGAATAACCGTTTTCAACGCAGAGATCGGCAACCTCTTCAAGCGAACGGTTTATGTCGATGGCCGTCATTTCCGTTCTGTGGGTCATAATGTCGCCCGCGTCAAGATCATCAAATTCAAATATATTGTCAATCATCTCGGCCTGCGCGTTTTCAATGACTCCCTTTTCCTCACCCGCGTCAACCATCATGCGGATTTCCTCTTCGGTGACGTTTTCTTCATCGGCATTGGGATCAAAGCCGAAAAGACGGACAACTCCGTTGGTTGAAAGGGAAAGAAACTTTACAAACGGTTTCGTGATTTTCGAAAAACCGAGCAGGATTCCGACAACTTTGTATGACACCTTTTCGGGAATCTGCATCGCAATCCTCTTTGGCGCAAGTTCACCGAGAACAAGCGAAAAATAAGACATGACTATGGTTATCAGAAAAACCGAAAGAGCCGAAATCAGGCCCTCCGGCAGAGGATTCCCCGGAATTGCGGAAACCTTCGCCGTAATCATATGCGCAAAATTCTGAGATGCGGAAGCCGAGGTCAGAAATCCCGCGAGAGTGACTCCTATCTGGATTGTCGAAAGAAATGCGCTGGAATTTTCGGTTAATTTTACTATCTGCTTCGCTTTTTTATCACCCTCTTCGGCAAGATGTTTTATCTTTGTGTCGTTGAGAGAAATAATCGCTATCTCGCTCATTGCGAAAAACGCGTTGATAACGATAAGCACAAGCAGAAGCAACAGCTTCAATACGATTTGTAAGCCCGGACCCATACGGGTAACTCACTCCTTATTTCTGTGTTATTTACAAAGAGCAATAAGCTCATTTACATCTGCAAAAGCAAGACATTCGACGGTATCGGATGCGCCGTAATAGATTTTTACCTCGCCGCTGTCTTCAAGAATCATTCCGCCCGGGAAAATGACATCCTTGCGGAATCCGTTTTCAAGTTCATAATCTCTGTCGCAGACAATCAGCGGTTTGTCATATATCCCCCTGATTATTGACGGATTGTTTAAGTCGAGCAGCATGATTCCCGCTCTGTAGGTTTTCTGCCATTTATCCTCCCATCCGTTTTTGCCTCTTGACGGATCGATTTCAACGGCGTGAAAGAGTGTCAGCCACCCTTTCTCTGTTTTCACAGGAGGAGCGGCGGGGCCGATTTTATTGTTTGCGTATGATATATCCTCAACACCCGCAATGAGCCTGTGGCCGCCCCAGTGTATGAGATCGGGGCTCTCGCAGATCCACATGTCAAATCTGTCTTTTCCCCTTGAATAAACGGGCATCGGGCGTTCAAGAAGAATGTATTTCCCGTTTATCTTTTCGGGAAAGAGAGCAAGATTGCGGTTGTCGGGCGGAAGGAATGACAGAAACTCTATCTCGGTGAAATCGTGAAGTCTGCCGACTCCGCCTAGCAGCCCGTGTTTTGTGTCACAGGCAAGGCAGATATATATCTCGCCTTCAATCACGCTCAGTCGCGGGTCGTAAATCCTCACTATTTCGGGATGCCCGGAATATGAGAGCGTCTTATCGCTGACACTCCAGCTGATCCCGTCATCGCTGAAAGCAATGCCGATTGAAGTTCCCGCGAATTTCTTTCCGTTGAATTCACCGTAATCATTGCGGAAAACCATAATGTATTTCCCGCCGTATTTACATACGCCGGCGTTGAAAACCAGACTCGCCTCATAAGGGACATCATATTTTGTCAGAACAGGCCTGTCGGTTTTTCTGATTGCTTTATCCGATAATTCCATAATTATCTCTTAACCCTCGCATTACCGCTCCACACCGACCAGACCATATCTTCATCGGCAGGCTGCGCGTAATCTGTCAGGAATGTTGTCGCCAGAGCTCCGCTTGCCCAGCCGAATTCTATCCAGCGGGCGCTCTCCCAGCCCTTGATAACCGCATAGAGCAGACCGCCTACAAAGCCGTCGCCGCCGCCTATACGGTCGAGCACTCTTATCTCTCTGGGCTCCACGGTAAACCATTCATCACCCGCGAGCATAATCGCTCCCCACAGATGTGTGTTTGCGTTGACAACCTGTCTGAGTGTGGTGGCAAAGACCTGAGCGTTGGGATATGATGCCTTGACTCTCGAAATCATCTCTTTGAATGAGTCGATTTTAGCTCCGATATCCTTTCCGCCCGCTTCGGGACCCTGAATGCCGAGGCAAAGCTGGAAATCTTCTTCGTTGCCTACAAGTATATCGGCCGCGCCGGCTATTTCCGAGAATATTTCGCTGAGCTCTTTCTCTCTGCCCTTCCAGAAGGTAGCGCGGTAGTTAAGGTCGAATGAAATCAGTGTGCCGTATTTCTTCGCAGCTCTCGCAAGCTCGAGACAGAATCTGCCGGTATCCGGTGAAAGCGCGGCGATAAGCCCCGAAAGGTGAAGAACCGCGACGCCCTCGGCGCCGAATATTCGGTCAACATCAAAATCGTTTATGTTAAGGGTTCTGCCGACTTCGCCGGCTCTGTCGTTCTCGACTCTCGGACCTCTTGAGCCCATGCCGCTGTCGGCGATATTGAACTGGTGGCGGTATCCCCAGGGGCCGCCCTTCTCAACATCCTTTCCCTCAAAAACCATGCCTCTCGCGCGCAGATCCTGCTTTATGAAAGAGGCGATCTGGCTGTCTTTGACAAAGGTGGTGAGCACCTTGACGGGCAGGCCGAGATATGATGAAACCGAAGCGACATTCGTCTCGGCAGATGTCGCCTGCATTCTGAAAAGGTTTGACGATGCAACGGTCTGACCCTCTGCGGGGCAGATTCTGACACCCATACTTGTCGGGACCACCATCGCCCAGGTATAATCTCCTTTGACTTTTATATTCATAATTTTTCTCCTGTCCGGATAATTCGGAATTATGAGTTCGGAATTCGGAATTTCGGGTCACTCCGTTCCGATTATTTATCCGATTTTTCTTTATCTGTTTTCAATTTGACCGTTTTCGTAATTGACACAAGCAATTTTATTATTTCTTCGCAGTCATTGCGAAGGCTTTCATATGCTTTTTCATCCAAGTATTCACCTGTTATCAGCAGATGCAGCCAATATTTGGTTTCATCTGCCTCTTTCAAGGCAATTGTCAATTTGGTCAGAAAATCTGCCTCGCTCTGGGCTCTGACAGATTCGGTTATGTTGGCGCCTATACTTGTTCCGCTTTTTAGAATCTGATTTGAGAGAACAAACTCATTCTTGCTTTTCAAATACAGATTAAGTTTAACAATCCGCTCGGCAAATCTTATACTTTTCTCAAGAACTACATTATCAGTCACTGTGATTAATGTCCTTTACGCATAATACTGTCGGTTCAATCAATTCCGAATTCCGGATTCCGGATCCATAATTAATCATTAATCACGCGTTGTATTGCTCAGCGGAGGTGTCTCCTCCCTCACCTGTCCAGTTTGTGTGGAAGAACTGACCGCGGGGCGCGTCTGTTCTCTCATAGGTGTGAGCTCCGAAATAGTCGCGCTGTGCCTGAAGCAGATTCTGAGGAAGTCTCGCGCAGCGGTAGCCGTCATAATAATTGAGCGCCGCCGTCATGGCCGGGAGAGGAATTCCGTTTGTAATCGCCGCGGAGCAGACCCTTCTCCATCCTGCCTGTGCCTTATCCATAACGCCCTTGAAATAGGGGTCAAGAAGCAGGTTAGTGAGCCCGGGATTATTCACATACGCCTCTTTTATTTTTCCGAGGAATACGCTTCTTATGATACAGCCGCCGCGCCACATAAGGGCGATGCCGCCGTAGTTGAGATTCCAGCCGTATGTTTTCGCGGCGGATCTCATAAGCGTGTATCCCTGAGCGTAGGAAACTATCTTTGCTGCAAACAGGGCGTTCTCGATATCGTTGATAAACTGCTCCTTATCACCGGTGAATACCGGCTCCGGGCCGCTGAGTATCTTTGAGGCGCCGACTCTCTCCTCTTTCATTGAGCTGAGGCATCTTGAGAAAACGGACTCGGCAATGAGTGTGAGGGGAACCCCCTCGTCAAGAGCCGCTATACCTGTCCACTTGCCTGTACCCTTCTGGCCTGCCGTGTCGAGGATCTTCTCAACTATCGGCTCTCCGTCGGTATCCTTGTAGGCAAGGATGTCTCTTGTGATTTCTATGAGATAGCTGTCGAGCTCTCTCTCATTCCACTTCGCGAAAACCCCGTGCATTTCATCATCGCTCATACCGAGCAGATCGCGCATAAGCTGATAAGCTTCGCAGATAAGCTGCATATCGCCGTATTCAATGCCGTTATGGACCATCTTGACAAAATGACCAGCGCCGTTTTCGCCTACCCAGTCGCAGCAGGGCGTGCCGTCTTCAACTTTGGCGCATATAGCGCGGAAAATGGGCTTGACATATTCCCAAGCGGCGGGTGAGCCGCCGGGCATCATTGAAGGGCCTTTGAGCGCGCCCTCCTCACCGCCTGAAACGCCGGTGCCGATATAAAGAAGGCCTTTGCTCTCAACATATTCCGTTCTTCTCATCGTGTCGGGGAAATGCGAGTTTCCGCCGTCTATGATGATGTCGCCCTCCTCAAGCAGGGGAATGAGAGCGTCTATCATATCATCAACGGATTTGCCCGCCTTTATCATCATCATTACCTTGCGGGGCTTTTCGAGGGATTCCACAAGCTCCTCAAGCGAATATGTGCCGACAATGTTTTTGCCGCTTGCTCTGCCGTTTATGAATTTTTCAACCTTTGATGTGGTCCTGTTATAGACCGATACGGTGAAGCCCTTGCTCTCCATATTCATTACAAGGTTTTCACCCATAACCGCGAGACCTATGAGACCTATATCAGATTTTTTCATATCTTTTCTCCTTGCTTTTTATTTATCGAAAACCCAAAGCCCGAGAGCGGGGTTGCTTATATAGAAGAACTCCTCTCCGTCTTCGGTATGAAATCCGTCTTTGAGAATCCGGGGATCGTATTTACCGGCTGCCTCGGAATAAGGAATGTAGTCGAATCCCGCGCCGGTGACCTCTTCTCCGGTGAGCTTCTCCGTACAGTAGGTGATGCGGAATCTGCCGTCGGACGAGCCGTGAATCAGATGCGCCGCAACCGAAAGATTGCCCTTGAGGTCATCATTCTCTGCCGTCAGCTTCAGTATTTTTTCCCTGCCGACGTATCCGTATTTGCGTATGAGGCGGTCATTCTCGGCATCCTCGCCGAATTTTGCGACACCGGGAGCAAGTATAATAAGCTCGCCGCCGTCTGCGATAGCCATCCTCGTCCTGTATATTGCCTTGTTGCCCAGCCATGTGCTTTTGAATTCACGCGGGTCAAGATAAACAACGGCTT
Source organism: Oscillospiraceae bacterium (assembly GCA_902796295.1). Taxonomy (GTDB): domain Bacteria; phylum Bacillota; class Clostridia; order Oscillospirales; family Acutalibacteraceae; genus CAG-177. The sequence continues at coordinate 6,487 of CADBOL010000026.1, read as the reverse complement.
TTTTAAAAGGCCTGTCAACGTGAACGAGATTGATCTTCTGACTGAGCTCAACAGCGCTCTCAAAAAGCCTGCGCTCATTCCCGATATAAAGGCCGTGAATCAGCGTTTCATCGCCCTCATTGGTGGTAACCGTGAGAATGTATTTCAGCGGCACATCCCCGAGAAAATGCTCCTGCGCGTAATCAAAAACCTTGCGCACGGGTGAAAAGTCTTTTCCCATAATCCTCTCCATCCCGTAAAAAGCGCCGAGCATATGAGAGGAGTTTATCATACTGCTGCCGCCGCAGCCGACAAAAATATTCTTTGAGTAGTTTGCCATGCCAACCACTTCATGAGGCACAACCTGACCTATTGAAATGATGAGGTCGTAGGATTTATCCATAATGAGCCTGTTGACTTCAACATCTATCTTGTCATTCACAAGCCCTTCGGAAACGCTGCTGACAAACTCTGCGGGAACTTCGCCGATTTTGACGATATCCCTGCGCCAGTTATGGACAATGATTTTTTCAAACGGTATCTCTTTACCGAAAAACGCCTCACACTCCTCACGTGTCATCGGCTCGTGAGTGCCAAGAGCGGGCATTATGTCAACCCGGCATTTATCCTTTAAAAGGTCATAGAGAATTTCGGTTATTTTACCCGCGCCCGAGTAGAGGCGGGTATAATCCGGCGGAAGGAGAAGCACCTTCTCCGGATTTTCTTTTTCAAGAAATTCCTCAAGCGATTTTCTCAGCTCATTATCGGAAATATAACTTTCGCTCGTCTTAATCATATTCCGGCTCCCGTTATAATATAATTAAATTTATCATATCATAAGGTATGGCTTTTAACAACTGTAATTTCATATAAAATTAAAAATTATTTCATTGAAAAAACAGTTATATTGTGATAATATCAAAATGGATTAATATACGGCGGTGAATAAAATGGAAAACATTTTTGAATACATAAAATCGATTTTCGCGGCGGTTATGTCATTCTTCGTGATGCTCTCGGGAATGCTCGGAATCAACACCGGAAAACCGGAAAGCGATATACCCGAAACCGCATCGGGCACCATTACGGCTGAGGCCCTCGGCATTGAAGATGACGCTGAGCCCGAAACAGCCGTGCTTGAGCATGAGCTTCTGAAGGCCTCTCCGTCCTCAATAACCGAATCCGGCACTTTCAGCGTCGGCGTTGCCGATATGGATTTGCCGTCACCTTACAGCGAAACGGACAGTGCCGTATATAAGGCTGTCGGTTACACCTATGAGAAAGTTGACCCGATACGCCTCAGGGCGGGAATACTCCCGACCGCCGCCTCGCAGAGCCTTGAAACTCTTTACAACGACGGCTATATTCAGCGTACTGTCAAAAAAGAAAACAACAAAAATGTCAACTATTATAAAAGACTGCCCCTGAATCTTTATGTCAATGATTCCGCTGTTTCGGGAAACTGTATTTTCACATGCGGAGAGGGAACTTATTTTTACGACTATTCATATATCTGTTCATTCATTTCAAAGCATTCCGCCGACGGCAGTCTGCTGAAATGCGTTCAAATGTCAAACTCATCAGCCGAGATTCATTTTTCAGGAATTGCTCCGTCTTCCTCGGGCGAAGTTGCAGTCTGCGGTTACTCCGATTACAATTCTGCCGACGGCACGCCTTACGCATTTATCAGATTCTATTCCCCGGAGCTTGAAGAACTGCGCACCGTAAAGATATACGGGGAGGGAAACGATTATTTCAGCTGTATCGCTGCGACTTCCGACGGAGGTTTCGTTGCGGGAGGTAAAACAACATCAACCACTCATGATTTTGACGGAATTCCCGACTTCGGCTACAGTGCATCGGTTATAATGAAATTCGACTCCGAAGGCAAAAGAAAATGGACACGCTATCTCGGAGGCAGCGGAGTGAGCGAAGTCGTTGACATTGACGCCGATTCATCAGGAGGGATATTCGTTGATATTTCCGCTCTGCCGAGTGACGGCGATTTCGCGGCCTTCAGCGGTCTGATTAAAGGTTCTCTTGACAATGTCATAATAAAATATGACAGCAGCGGTCTGATGAAATGGAATTATGTGCTTTCATCAAACGGCAGAGACTATTTTGACAATGTCTGCGCCGACGGCAGCGGCGGCTGTCTCGCGGGCGGCAGCTTTTCTCTGAAAAACGGCAGCTACACGGTAACCTCCGGTACTCTCAAGGGAGTCAACTTGAGCGGCGGATCCGATATTTATGTTGTATCGGTCAATTCTCTCGGCCTTAAATCCTGGGACAGACTGCTCAGAGGAATCTCAAACGATTATCTCTGCTCCATATCAAAAACCAGAAACGGCTATGTGCTCACCGGTTATTCCGAATCCGATAACGGCGAATACACGCAGAATGCCGGCGGCTATGATGCTTTTGCGGATTTCATCACGGCATCGGGTGAGCAGAATGTGATATTCCACTCCGGAGGAGCGGAAAGAGATGTCGCTTCAAGCGCCGTTTCATCCGGAAACAAGGTATATGTATTCGGATCTTGCGGTGCCCTGCTTGAAAACGGTTCTGCTTACAGCGATTACCGCGCCGGAGTTTATGAAATCAATCAATAAAATAAGATTTACGATTTTAAAAACCGGGCTGATTTGACGGTCAGCCCGGTTTTGATATCCTGTTATATCTTTTTCTCACACACCGTAACGACATAATCCTGCGACACTTCGCCCGAGAAATAATATCCTTCGCGCTCCGTGATAAGAGTCTCTCCGTCCGGGGAAATCTCAATATCCTTGAGATTATTGCAGATTCCCTCACCGGTGCATTTGAGAAACGCCTCCTTATGAGTCCATATCCTCAGCAGTCTTTCGGGTGAGTCTCCTATGTATTTCAGCTCGTTTTCCGTTGCGAATTTACGCGCTGAGCTCAGACTCACACGCCTTTTGTCTTCAATATCAATCCCTACCGGGAATACGGACACGGCCGCCGCGGCAAACCTGCCGCTGTGGCTTATATTTATTTCAAAATCCGCCCCCTCAATATATGGCTTGCCGTTCGGGGCATATACAATTTCCGCGTTTCCGGAAGGAGCTTTGCCGTATTCTTCAACGGCTTTTTTGAGGCAGTAATCTGCAAGTATGCAGAGTTTCCACGCCTCGCTGTTAACATATCTGCCGGCCTTGATTCTGCGCGCGGGAGACATCTGCTCTGACATACGCTCAAAATCATCCGCCGTGTAATCATCGGTACTCAGTATTTTTATAATCATTGCGTTACATAAATTGCCGTTCTGACATAGTTTGTTTTTAAACCCTGCTGTCTGATAATAACCGCTTTGGCTCCGGCTTTGACCGTCCCGGGCATCACAAACTGAAATGATGCGAAACCGTCTTTATCCGATTCGGCTTTTGAAAGCCCTTCGATTTCAAGCCTTGTGAGCGAGTTTTCATAGAGTTCAATCCTGAATACGGATTCGGGAGCTCCTTTGATTTTGATGCTGCAGAGCTGACCGGGTTTCACATCCGCCGACATCATAACGACCTCAATGCCGTGAGAATCCTGCTCTATCACATCAGTTCTGTGAGTTGTGGTGTCTCCGTTATCTTTTGTGACGGTGTTGAGATAGTAATCGCCCGCGAGAGGGTCCGGCTCGCGGGTTGTTGTCTCTCTTGCAGTCCTTTGTGTTTCCGAAGGTCTCTCCTTAACGCCGCAGGAGGCAAAAACTCCCGCCGCGATAAGCATTGCAGCCGCTATGCATATGATTCTTTTCATTTGTTACACTCCCTGATTTTTACTGATATCTCACCGGATTTCAGCGTTTCATATCCGCCGGCCGTCCTGACGGTGAGATTGCAGTACGTATTTATATCTTCGGCGATTCCCTCAAAAGTTTCGCCGTTTTTTACGAAGCTGATTTCCTGCCCGAGAATAAAAAGACGTTTCCTGTATTCTCCGAGTATTCTTCCTCTGTCAAATCTGCTGTTTGTTTCAAGAATTCTGCGTGAAATATCACGGGCAAGCGATATGCCGACGGCAGACACCCCGAGCGAGCCGGCCTGAGGAATCTCCGCCGGAAAATCCCGTGTTGTGAGGTTTATCACGATACCTGCGGCGGTTAGAATCCTCTCCCCTGCCGCAAAACGCTCACACAGGATTCCGCAGATTTTTTTACCCTCATAAAATATATCGTTTACCCACTTTATCTGTGTTTCTTTACCCGTCAGTTCCTTGATGCTCTCACACACACAGACAGCCGCAGCCGGCGTGACAAGGTCAAAGCCCGGCTCAGCTTCAAAAAGGAGGGTAAAATAGATTCCTTCATCCTTCGGGGAATAAAAGCTGTTTCCGCGTCTGCCTCTGCCCCGTGTCTGCTCATCTGCCGTGATAAGAACGGGCGCTTCAAGCTCTCCGGCATTTTCACGGGCATAAGTATTGGTCGAGCCGATTGTTTCAAAATGAATTTCGTTGAAAGTCATCATTATTCTCCGGTTATCACAGTCCGAGAAGCCTGCGCGCATTCTCACCGAGAATTTTTTTCTCGTCCTCTTCGCTGAAGCCGAGCAGTTTCACGAGAGCAATACAGTCGGCAGGGTCATTCCACGGCGAATCGCTCGCGAGCAGGATCCTGCCGGCCCCGTGAGCTGAAATGATTTCTTTCACCGAGGCGGGCGGCTGAGCGGCGTAAGTGTAAGCAGTGTCAAGATAAATGTCTTTGCCCGCAAGGTATTTCAGCGCGTTTTCTTTATCGCAAAGGCCTCCGAGATGCGCCGCAACAACAGGAGCGCCGCCGAATGCCGGAAGAATACTGCTGAGTCTTTCGGCATCGCAGTGGACCGGGCTGGGATATCCCATATCAATCCCGCAGTGAAAGAGTGTGATGAAACCGAGCTCTGCTATCTTTTCATAGAGCGGAATCATTCTCTCCTCATCACAGTAAAACTCCTGATAATCGGGGTGAAGTTTGATTCCTTTTATGCCCGCCTCCTTGAGACGGTAAAGCTCCTCAACGGCGTCTTCACTGTCGGGATGCACCGAGCCGAAAGGAATCACGCCGGGATTGCCGAGAAGCGAAATCGCGAAATCATTTACCTTTTTTTGCTGATGCGGATTTGTCGCAATATTCTGAATCACGCTGTAATCAACGTCTGCGCGGCGCTGCAGCTTTGTGAGGTCCGAAACCGTACCGTTCTGATAGGGGTGAAAGATACCCGAGCGGTTTTTCAGTATTTCCATTGCCTTTGCGGCTATGGCATCCGGAAAACAATGGGTGTGAAAATCAATTATCATTTTTATTTCCTCTTGATTGAAAAGTCCTTTTATGATTATACTACCCGCGTGTGAATAATTCAATCAATTTTCTTGAATACCACGCATCTATGTGTTATAATACTTTGAAATCGGCGAAACAGAGGAAAGAAAAATGCGGATAGTAATAAAAATAGGCACATCCACTCTCACACACGAAACAGGCAGAATCAATATCAGAAAAGTGGAGCAGCTCTGCAAAATATTTTCCGATATTAAAAACGCGGGGCATGAGATTATTCTTGTGTCGAGCGGCGCTATCGCAATGGGCGTCGGCAAGCTCAATATCGGTGAAAAGCCGGATGACATCATCGGCAAGCAGGCGGCCGCGGCAACGGGCCAGTGCGAGCTGATGTATGTCTATGACCAGGAATTTTCAAAATACAATCACAATATCGCCCAGCTTCTCATAACATATTACGATGTGGAAAACGAAAATCACCACCGCAACTTCCGCAACACCATATTCAGACTGCTTGAATACGGCGTAATACCCATTATCAATGAAAATGATACCATTTCCACAGAGGAATTCAACATCGGCGACAATGATACTCTCGGAGCGATAGTTTCCGTGAGCGTAAAGGCGGATCTGCTCATACTGCTCTCGGATATCGACGGGCTCTATGACAGCAACCCGAGGATCAATCCCGAAGCGAAGCTCATATCGGAAGTCAGGGAAATAACCGGTGACATTGAAAATATGGCTCAGGGCAAGGGCACTGCTTTCGGCACCGGCGGTATGGAGACAAAGATACACGCCGCGAAGATGGTAACCGAAAAAGGCATAGATATGATAATCACAAACAGCAACAATCCCGAAGCGCTCTATGATATAGTTGACGGAATACCGACCGGAACCAGATTTTACGGGAGGAAATAAAAATGACAACCGCTGAAATATTAGATAGAGCCGTAAAGGCAAAACCCGATATAAAAAACCTCGGAAATGAGAAAAAAATAAACGCCATTTCCGTAATGGCGCAGTCGCTTATTGATAATACAGACGAAATCCTCAAAGAAAACGCAGAAGATGTTCTCGCCTCAACCGGCAAAATGTCTGATGTTATGATTGACCGCCTTTCCCTTGACAGATCAAGGATTGAGGCGATGGCAAAAGGTATGCTCGAGGTCGCGGCTCTGCCCGACCCCAACGGCAGGGTGATAAAAACCCACGAGAGACCCAACGGCCTTAAAATCAGCAAGG
>CADBOL010000025.1 GCA_902796295.1 Oscillospiraceae bacterium | reverse complement strand
GAGTCGCCGGCAAAGCTTGCCGCGGCTGTACGCATACCGAATTTATCCGCTCCGAGATAGACGGCTGACGCTCCGTATTCAATTGCGCTTACAAGTCTTTCCTCATCGCCTGCGGGAGCAAGCAATTCTGGCAGCGGATAAGCCATATTATTCTCCTCAGTTGTTGTTTGCGCGCAAAACCTTGTTTGCGTTGGCATCGTGCTCCGCCTGGCTGGAAGCGGGATAAATCTTGCCGTATTTGTCGTGGCGGAAGAAGTAGTAATTTGTCTGTGCCGGATTCAGAGCCGCCTTTATGGCATCCTCGCCGGGGTTGCAGATAGGTCCGGGAGGCAGGCCCTGGATATTGTATGTGTCATATTTTGTGAGGTAAAGAACCGCCTGGTTTGCCGTTACCTCGGGTTTGATGTAATTCTTGATGTAAGTCTCGGTGGAGTCGCAGTTGATGGTGGGCCAGGAAGCGCTCCTTTTGAGACGGTTGTGAATTACCGAAGAAATAATCGGCATCTGCTCGCTGTTTGCCGCCTCACGCTGGATTATGGAAGCGATGATTATGATTTCATCCTTGGTGAAGCCGAGCTCCTCCGCCTGCTTCTGATACTCATCGGTCCACTCCGCCTCGAATTCATCGAGGAACTTGCGGATTACACTGTTGGCATCGCTGTCAACATAAAACTCATATGTGTTGGGATAGAGATATCCCTCAAGCTTGAAGGTCCTTGAAGCGGGGGCGTCTATCTCATTGAGGAAACCGTAGTCAAACACGGCTCCCGAAATGGAATTCATGAATTTCTTCTTGTTGCAGACTCCGAATTTATCAAGGCGCTCCGCTATCTGGTATATAGTCCATCCCTCGGGAATGGAAACCATGACGGTCTCTTTGCCTGTCTGCAGGTCTCTGAATCTCGTAAGGTAGCCCTCGATGCCGAGATCCATGCTCACGTCATATATACCGCTCTTGTAATCGGTGCTCTTGTGAAGGAGCGTTGTGATAAGCTTGCAGTATGCCTTGCAGAAAAGCTTCTGTTTCACAAGCCCGGCATCCGAGAGGATATCGATAATCTGATCCGTGGTGGCATCAATCGGTATGGTGACGCTGACGGATTCATCGCTCCTGTCAAATGCGAGCACATCGTTAAGGCAGCTGAGAGCAAATGCCGAGAGGCCTGCAGTAAAGATAAACAGAATCGCGAGGAAAAGAGAAACGGCAGAGTGCCTTCTCTTCTTTTTCTTTGATCTGCCCTCTTCTTTTGACGGCACTTTGGGCTGCTCATTTCTCACAGGCTTCATTGCCGAGAAATAAACCTCGCCTTTATATTCGGGCTTTTCATTTTCGCGCTCGATTTTGAGAAGGTCTTCGCTCTCATCTATCTGAACTTCAAACTTCTGCCTGTCTGCCGCTGAATCAAAATCAGGCACGGAAGGTCTCTGCGCGGTTTTGCGGCTGCGCAGCGAATCAAGCTCATCGGGCTTGAGATAATCATCGTCCGAAATCGTAACCTTGAAAGGTTTCTTCGGCCTGTTGTTGAAATCTTCGGGCACTCAGCTCACCTCTTTACACTTAGTCTGCGTGACATACATATCAACTCTTATATCATGGTTTTCACAGGGAAGCTCCCGTGAAATCAATTCGTCAAAACACACCGCGGCCGCATAAACTCCGCTGTGCTCCGAAAGGAATCTGTCATAGAAACCGCCGCCGTAACCCAGCCTCACTCCGTTTTCATCAACGGAGAGACAGGGCGTAACGCACAGACAGGAGGAAAAATCCTTCACCGTCTCATTTCCGGCCGGCGGCTCGGAAATCCCGAATGCTCCGGGTACGAGCTCGGAAAGCGAGCCGATGTATCTGAAGCTCATTTCTCCCTCCGAAATATACGGCACGGCAACTTTTTTGCCGTCGGAAAGAGCAGTCTCAATAAACCGGTGAGTCTCCGGCTCGGAACCTGCCGAAACAAAGACCAGTATGAGTCTGCTGATTTTATACCTGACGAGAGACCTTATGCACTCAAAGATATCATCGCTGTACTCCCGCCTTATCGTGGCGGGAATATCATTACGCTCACGAACGAAACGGTCTCTGAGCTCTTTCTTTTCTATCTGAAGCATTCAAGCGTGTCTCTCAATTCACCGGCTGCCGCCTCACCTTTGAAATAGGCTGCAATCGCAAGGCCGAATTCAACGGCGCTGCCCATTCCTCTTGCGGTAATGACATTGCCGCTTGTAACTACATATTTATCGGGAATATCGGCTCCCTCGAGATACTGTTCGAAGCCGGGATAGCATACCGCGGACTTTCCTTTGAGCAGCCCCTTTTTGCCGAGAACGGAAGGAGCCGCGCAAATCGCGGCGACAAGCTTTCCGTTTGAAAAGCAGAAATCAACCGCCTCATTTACCCTCTCGCTTTTTTCAAGATTGAGAGTGCCCGGCATTCCCCCGGGGAGAATCACGCCGTCAAGGCCCGTGAAGGTCGCCTCTTCGGCATCCATATCGCAGTTTACCGAAATCCCGTGAGATCCGGTAATGTGTTTTGAACCGACTCCTACGGATCTTACATCAATACCGGCTCTTCTTATGACATCGAGAGAGGCAACAGCCTCGGTCTCTTCAAAGCCGGGTGCAAAAAACATGTAAAGCATAATTTTCCCCCGTCACAGTATCTTTTCGATTGATTCGTAAATAATTGAATTTATGATTTCCGGCGCGAGCGGCTCACCGTCACGCGCGCAGTCGATTCTGATCCAGCCCTGTTTTTTACAGACATAGTCCGCGGCTGCCCTGCACTTCATAAGGTATTCCATATCTTTTTCATGGATATCCTTTTTGCTCTCGTCTCCCTCATAACGCGAAGTCATCAGCTTCTGCGAAACCTCGACGGGCATATCGAGATAAATAACGGCATCGGGTCTCGGAATACCGAGCTTCTCATATTCAAAATCATCGAGCCAGGCAAGGTATGAATCCCACTCTCCGGCGGGCGTTTTGGTAAGCTGATGATAGGCGTTGGATGTGGTATATCTGTCGGCGATTATAATCCCTCCGCCGAGATAATCCTCTTTCCAGTAGCAGTTGTAGCTGACATATCTGTCAACGGCGTAAAAGGATGATGCGGCATAGGCGTTTACATCGCCGGGCTTATCTCCGAATCTGCCTGCAAGATACTGCTTTACGAGAATACAGGCGTCATCATCGTAATTCGGAAGCTTAATGTGAGTGAAAGCTTTTCTGGCCGATTTCAGCCTCTCCTCAAGCATTTTTTCCTGCGTGGACTTTCCGCTGCCGTCAAGCCCCTCAATCACTATCAGTTTGCCTTTCATCATATCCTCCGGAAACCCCGTAAAACAAAAATTTGCGGGAATACATTATAATTCAGTTTATTATATCAAAGACATAAAAATAATTCAAGTATGAAATATTAACAAGATTGGTTGACTTTTAAACGCGCGAGTAGTAAAATTAACTGAATATATTTTTTTGTATCAAACAGAGGTAAAAACTATGAAAATTGACAGACTTGCAGGTGACAGATTCAAAGAGAGACCTTCCGACTGCGTCATTGACAGCCACGCTCTCATGGTCAGAGGCGGCTATATGAAGGGCGTTGCAAACGGTATCTATTCATCATATATGCCCCTGCGCAGAATCACGAGAAAAATCGAAAACATCATCCGCGAAGAGATGGATGCGATAGACGGTCAGGAGGTTCAGTTCCCGGTCGTTATGCCGGCATCGCTCTGGTCCGAGAGCGGCAGATACGAGAGCATCGGCAGCGAGATGGCGAGATTCAATGACAGAAACGGTACTCCGATGGTGCTCGGCATGACTCACGAGGAGGCGGCGGTCCAGCTCGTGAGAGAATACGCCAACAGCTACTCAAAATATCCATTTATGATATATCAGATTCAGACCAAATTCCGCGATGAGGGAAGACCCAGAGCCGGCCTTATCAGAGTGCGTGAATTCACGATGAAAGACGCCTATTCATTCCATACCTCTCAGGAAGATCTCGAAAGATACTATCAGATTTGTTATGACGCATATAACAGAATTTTCGCAAGATGCGGCATCCCCGAGGTTGTTACCGTCAAATCCGATTCCGGTATGATGGGCGGAAGTATCTCACACGAGTATATGCTTCTCACTCCCGTCGGAGAGGATTCAATAGCTATCTGCTCCGAATGCGATTACAGGGCAAACATGGAAGCAGCCGACAGCATCATCGAAAACAAGTGCGAGGGCGAAGACAAGCCTCTCGAGCTCGTATATACCCCCGATATTCATACGATAGAGGATATCTGCAATTTCCTGCACACTCCGCTTGAGGAGAGCTGCAAGGCGGTCATTTACCAGAAGAATATGACCGATGAATATGTTGTCGTATTCATCAGAGGAGACCTTGATGTCAATGAAACAAAGCTGACAAATTATCTCGGCGAAGCGGTTCATCCCGGAGAGGTTACCGAGGACTGCGGACTCTATGCCGGCTTTACCGGTCCGTATAATATCGACACCGGAAAATTCACGGTTTTATTTGATAAATCACTCGAG